>CAKRAM010000042.1 GCA_934294965.1 uncultured Clostridia bacterium | reverse complement strand
GAGGAAGGCTGTTCGCGTGCTTATTGTATGCGGTGATAGTTGGTCTGTTTGGGGAGTGGGCACTGAAGAAGGTACTCCTAAACAGCTTAATGGCTCTAGTGATACTAGTGTAATTGCTGCAAAAGTTACGACTACTCCCACTGAAATCAATGTCTACATTTTCTTTGATGGTGAAGATGGTGTGACAACGACAAACAATGCTACTACGCTTGGCACCGATGGATACAAAGTTGAATTTACTCTCGTTATTAAGTAGTAGTTCAAATCGAAATTTTGTCCAACTTATCTAACAACTTACTTGCAGGGAGGCAATTGCGCCTTCCTGCAAGCAAAGTATATTCGGTAAAACGCGGTGGCGCCCCGCAAAAATGCCGAACCTCACAACAAGGAATTTACGGGAATGGAAAACAACAACACAACACAAAACAAAACAAAAAAGATACTCGGCATCGTGGTCAACGTCCTTTTGTGGGCGTTTGTTGCGTTTTCGATATTTGTAACGATTATTGCCGTTTCTGCCTCCGCTAGCGACAGCAAAGTGCCAACGCTTGGCAACCATTGCTATATGAGCGTTTTGAGCGACAGTATGAATGCCGACAAGCCGTCGGAACTGGGCGGCGTTTCCCTTGCGGACAAACCGAGCGGTTTTGCCAAAGGCGATTTGCTTGTGTGCCGCTACGTGTACGGCAACCAAGACGAACTTAACAAACTGTCCGTCGGCGACGTGGTAACTTTCACGTTTAAGATAGACCAAAACAAATCTGCGGAGGACTACAACACCCACCGCATCATTGAAATTAGAAAGAACTCCGAAGGCAAAGTTGAAATAAAAACTCAAGGTGACAACCACACCGTAAGCCCCGGACCGGACAACAACGGCGAATTTTTTTCCGCCGACAGAGTTATTGCGGTCTACACCGGTAAAAAAGCCGCAGGCTTGGGCAACGCGCTTACCTTTTTGAACAGTCAACTTGGCTTCGGTTTGTGCATATTGCTTCCGTTGGTGGCGTTTTTCGTCTACCAATTGGTTGTGTTTATCCGCGCCGTCGTAAAAGTGAAAAATGCCGACAAGCGCGTGATTTCCGCTGCGGAAGAAGAACTGATAAAGCAACAAGCCATTGCGGAATATCTGCGCCAACAAGGCATTGAACCGCAACAGCCGACTGCCGACGGCGCAACCGACAATTCCGAACAACAACAATAGTAAATGATTTTTGCAGAGTGTTGCCTCGGCGCATTAAACACGGCTGCATAGGTTTGCAGGACGAAACATCCCCCTAGAATGGAAACGATGTAGTCGCGCAATAAGCATTGCAATGCCAACCATTGCAAACCGCAACAAACATTGCACACGAACCAACGGAAACAGGCTTCGCCTGCGTTGCACGTGTGGTCGGAATAATACTTTTTGATTTTAAGGAAATACACAAAATGAGCGAATTTTTGTACGGATTTTTGACCTGGTTCAAAGCCTTTTTCAGCAACATGCTGGACGGTTTTTTGATGATCTTCAAGGGCATTATATTCGGTATCGGCAAGATGTTCGACTTTGCTTACTACTTTCGTTTGTGGAGTCAGGAAAGCGTAAACTTCGGCGTCTTGGACTGGGTTCTGTCCATATTGGCATTCATATTGATGATTGCCGTCTGGGTGGGCTTGGCATTCTTAATATTTTTGGGCATTCGCAAGTTTTTGCGTTTTCGCAAAACAATCGTCGGCAACGAGGACCTCTTGGAGGAGATTTCCGACTTGCACCGCGACGTACTTCGCTTAACGGAAGAAAAAGAACGTATAATGCAACTCAAAGTTACCCAAGCAGGGCTCAGTTACGAGCAGTTCAAGCGTATGTTCACCGAGCAACTGCAGGAAGCCGAGGCGTTGGAGCGCGGCGAAGAGCAGGAAGTTGCCGCAACCGAGGTTATGCCTCAACGCTTTGCGCGCCTTGCCGCCGTGGACGAAAAACACGCCTTTGTGGAACCGGTGGAGTACGTGCGTGCGTTCACTCTTGCCGAACTTTGCGAAGAACTGCGCAACTTTGCCTGCTCCAAGCACAAATTGTACTACGATTTGCGCACAATCCGTTTGATGATTGCAGGACTATCCAGCACCAAACTGATAATTTTGCAAGGTATATCCGGTACCGGTAAAACTTCGTTGCCCTACGTTATGGGTAAGTTTTTCACCTGCGACGCAACGATAGCGTCGGTGCAACCCTCTTGGAGAGACCGAAACGAACTGTTCGGCTACTTTAACGAATTTACCAAAAAATTCAACGAAACCGAAGTGCTTCGTCGCATTTACGAGGCTTCCTACAACGACGACGTGAACGTTGTCATTTTGGACGAAATGAACATCTCACGCGTGGAGTACTACTTTGCCGAAATGCTTTCCGTTTTGGAAATGCCCGATCCGAGCGAGTGGCGCATCGAGTTGGTTTCCTCGGCATGGGACAGCGACCCCGTAAAACTGAAGGACGGTTGCCTGTGCATTCCGCAAAACGTGTGGTACGTGGGAACAATCAACAACGACGACTCCACCTTCTCGGTTTCCGACAAGGTGTACGACCGTGCGTTTGTAATCAACTTGGATAACAAAGGTATTCCCTTTGAGGCGCAGGAAGTTCAGCCGCAGCGCATTGCCTATTCCGCCGTGGAAAAACTCTACGATCAAGCCGTGGAATCCTATCCCGTAAGCGACCAAATTTTGGCGGGTGTGGAAAAACTGGATAACTACGTAATCGAAAAATTCCGTATTGCGTTCGGTAATCGTATCATGAAGCAACTCAAGCGTTTTGTCCCCGTCTACGTGGCGTGCGGCGGAACGGAAACCGAAGCGGTGGACTACATCTTGGCAACAAAGGTGTTCCGCAAGTTCGAAAGTTTGAACCTTTCGCTTATTCGCGACGAACTTCGCGGACTTATCTCCACTTTGGATGCGATTTTCGGCAAGGATTCCATGAAGGAATCGGTTGCCTACTTGCAACGTTTGCAAAAAACCTACTAAAACTACAAATTTCACTAACGTTTGCCGCAAATTGTCTAATAAACGTTTTGCGGCTTTCGTTGTCATAACAAAGGAGGCGCGTTTACCGTTTTTCGGTGGCGGCGGCTTGTATGGAAACAAACAACTTTTCTCAACCTGCCGAAAGCACAAAGCAAGGCTGGGCGCAAAAACTTAAATATAACAAGTCGTTTGTGGCAAAACTTGCCCTTGCGGACGAATCGGTCAAAAAGTACTATGCGGCGTTGTCCGACAAACTTTTGGGCTACCAAAAAGTCCGCTCAAAAATGCGCTGGCAGGGCGTAAGTTTTGTTGCAGGAAAAATAACGGTTGCTCGCATCCACCTTTTGGGCAAAACGCTTTGCCTGTATTTGGCTGTTGAACCGTCAATTTCGGCGGCAAGCAAGTATCGCGCAAGGGACGTTTCCGAAGTTAAAAAGTATGGCAAAACCCCGTCGCTGTTCAAAATAAAAAGTCAAGGTGCGCTTAACAACGCTTTGCGCCTTATTGACGGCGTTGCCGAAAAACTCAATTTGCAAGTCCGCACGGACGAACTTCCGCAAGCGGCTTCCTTGGACGAATCTTTCGATAACCTTGTAACTCGCGGACTTATCCGTCCCGTTCGTACAGATGTGGCGGACGAAGCGGCGGAGCAAGAGGACGAAAACAAGCCGACGGTTAGATACGACAAATCTTTCATTGCAAAACTTGCGCTTTCCGACGACGAACTGCGCCAAAACTACGCAACGCTGGCGGATAAACTTTTGGGTTATCAAAAAGTCCGCTCCAAAATGCATTGGAAGGGCGTTTCGTTTGCAACAGGCAGAACCGCTTTTGCCCGCGTGCAAATCGTCGGCAAAACTTTGTGCGTGTACTTGGCGGTGGAGCCGTCGGCAACTGCCGAAAGTAAATATCGCGCAAAGGACGTTTCCGAAGTTAAAAAGTACGGCAAAACGCCGTCGCTGTTCAAAATAAAAAGTCAAGGCGCGTTGCGCCACGTTTTGGGATTGATAACGGAAATCGCGCTGTCTTTGGGACTTGCCGAACGCCAATCTCACGGCGAAATCCCCAAGCGTTTTCCCTCGGACACGTTGGAAAATTTGCTGAATAACGGCTTCATCAGGCTGGTGCGCGCAAAACCGTTCGGTTTTGGCGGCGAAGACAGCCAAGAGGACGAACAAACCGAAGAACAACTGCAAGTCGAGCCGCTTGACGATGATGAAGAGGACGACGCGATCGGCGTTTACGACGACACGGTAAAAACCGTAACAGACCTGACCGACCGCTACAAAGCCTACGGCGATATTGCCGAAAAGTTCAACGGCGGTGTGGTTTCGGTAAAGATGTCGGAAAAACTTTTGCTTCGCTCCATTTGTTCGGATTGGGTGGACGCAATCGAGGCGGCTTTGCCCTCAATCGATTGGCTTATTCGCAACCCGACGCACTTTATTGCCGAAAACGAAGAAGTGCTTCCCATCGAACTTACCAAAAAAATCACGGGTAGAAGTGTTGCGCACCTTTGCCGCAACACTAACCTTATAACCACCGACGAAAACGACGAAATTATGCCCAAGCGCATGCTGAACATCTTTAGAGAGGACAGCATTCTTACTTACGAAAACAAGTTTTTGAACACGCTTATCGCCCGTTTGGATTTGTTTGTTTCTCGTAGATACGCCGTTGCAAAACAAAACGGTGTGGACGAAAAACAAAACACAATGGAGTACGTGGCAAAATTTTCCGATGGCGACAGCAAGGCAAAAATCACCGTTTCGGTGGAACTTTCCTCCAAAACCGAGCAATCCATCGGCGGAAACGCCGTCGAACCGGATTTGTGGCGCAGGGTGGAAAAAATCGACCAAGTTGTGCGGGAATACACAAAATCGGGCTTTGTGGCTCAAATGGGCAACAAATTTGTCAATCCGCCCATCTTGCGCACAAACGCGATTATAAAGAACAAATACTTCCGTCAATGTTTGGATTTGTGGGACTTTTTGGAACGCTACGACGGTAGCGGCTTCGGAATAACCGTTTCAGAACAACTGTTAGAACCCGACCAAACCTACATTTCGGCTTTGGGCAGAACCGCCGCAACCGAATATCTTATGTTCCGCAAAAACGCCCTTGGCGAATTTGACGCGGAAAACATTCTTGCAACGTATTCTTTGCCTAACTTCCAAACCGAAGTCGTTTCGGAAATTGCTCCGCCTTGCGCTTCGGACTATGCCGTGGAACTGGGCAAAATTCAAAAAGAGCAACAGGCGCAACGCAATTTGGATTTGGCAGTTGCCGCCGCTTTGGAAGCCGAACCGTATTTCGACGACCTAAAAACTCGCGCAGAACTGCAACTGGCGCGCAATTCCATGCAGGGCGGAGCCGACGGCTTCACCTGGCACGGCGCACGCTACGTCAAAACTTTTCACGCAAAAATCCGCTTGGCGGACGAACAAACAAAGCAATTTTTTGCCGATATTTGCAACGATTTTTGCCGCTACAAACGCGTACGTATGCGCGTAACCAACAAATTTGCGGCATTCTATGCAGGCAGGCACACGGTGGCAAGGCTTGCTGTGGTGGGCAAGACTTTGCGATTGTACCTTGCTGTCGATCCGCAAAACGCGGCAAGCAAGTACCATCTTAAGGACGTTTCTCAAAAGCGTACCTATGCCGACACTCCGGCTATGATGCGCGTAAAAAGCAACCGCGCCGTAAAATTTTCGGCGGAACTTATGGCAATGTTGGCAGCCGAAGGCGGATTTTCTCAAGCCGTGGAAAACGGCAACGCCGTAAACGCTTCGGATTACGTTTTGTTGCCCATGGACGAGATGATTGCTCGCGGTTGGGTGCGTAAAGTCGGCTCGACTGCGGAATTTTATCAAGAGGAGGCGGCGCCCGTCAAACCGACGGTGCCTATCGGCAAACCTGCGTTCGTGCAAAAACAATCGGCGCCGAGCGAGGCAGTTACGCCGGTGTTCACTCCCACCGAAGCCGAACTTTCGGCAATCGACGCCGAGGCGGAAAAAGCCGTGGAAAAGGCTCAAGAAAGGGAATTCCCCAACTTGGTGCGTGTAACTCGCGGAGATTACTCCCATCCGACGGAATACGGCTTGGACGATTCCTCCGGTTTCATTCAGGACAGCACCGAGGGGCAAAATCACCACGGCGGCAACTAGTCGACGATCGCCGTCAAACTTGCGCGTGAAAACTATACGAAGTAAGTATTTTGCTTGTTGGCAAAATATTTCAAATCCTTGCGGATTTGCCGCAAAAACCGGCTTTTTTGCCTTCTATAGTGTGTAAAAACATCGGTTTTGTTCGGTGCGCTTTTCGCGCTTTCAAGCAAAACTTCCAACATTAAAATATGCGAAGTTAAATTTTGAAACAAGTTCAAAATTTGCCAAATCCTTGCGGATTTGTTGTAAAAACCGACGTTTTACACTTCGAATATGTAAAACTGCGAAGTCGCAAACACTTGCAAGCAAGTTTGCAATTTCTTGTATTATTTGTATGAACAAACAAAAAAACAAAAAGAAGTGGTTGTTCGTTGCGCTGTGCGTTTTGATTGCCGTTGCGGTTATCATTGCGCTGGTGGTTATCGTAACAAGCAAACTTTCGGGCATGCCCACGTTTATTTTCGGCAAAACCGTCCTGTGGGTGGAAACCGGCAGCATGGAACCTGCCATTCCGGCTCAAAGTTACGTGCTTATGCGCAAAACCGACGGCAAAAATCTAAGTAAAGGCGACGTTATAACTTACATTTGCAGGGACGAAACGCAAGCTGTGTTCGGCAAGTTGATAACGCACCGTATTGTGGATATTACCGTCGGCGGCTACATTACGGCAGGCGACGCGGCTGTCGGTAGCGACAAACTGACAGTCTCTTTCGACGACGTTGTTGCCGTCTACGAAAAAAATTTGCCCGTGCTTACCTTTTTCGGTCGCATTTTTAGCGGTTGGGTAGGCTTTGCGCTTTTGGCGGTGCTGTTTTTTATAACCGTTTCGGTCTACTTTGCCGATATCGTCAAAACCGTTTCAGGTGAGGACGACGAAACGATCAAGCAGCAAAAACAGCAGGAAATTCAACGCCGCATAGACGAGGAAGTTGCTCGACTTATGCAACAAAACGAACAAAACAGCCAACAAGGCGACGACAAAAAGTAATCAATCGGGTAACGGGAACAAACTGCTGTCCGATGTGCAACAAATCGAGTTTTTGCTCGGCAAAACGACTCAGAGGAAAACATATGAAAAAGTTTTTCAAAAAATACGGCGGTACGCTGGTGTTTTTTATAGTGCTTGTGTTGTACCTTATGTTCTTCGTGCAGGTTATTGCTCTTTCCAACACCTACACGGGAAAGGTGGTAGAACAGGCTGCCGAACGCGCAAGATATTTTGTGCAGGAACAAAGCAAGTACGTGGAAAGTCAAATTTCCGATTTGCGCGTGCAAACGGAAAACGTGGCTAGAAACGTGGTGCGCAAGCGTTCCGTACCGGAAGCGCTGGAATATTTGAAACGCGTCCGCACAAGCAGCGTTGGTGACGACTATTTTGCCGACGTGCTATATGCCAGCGACGGCAAAATTTTCAATTGCGATGGCGAGGAAGTTTCCGACTATGTGGAGCTTAACGCTTTAATTTCGGCGGACAACGGCTCTGTTTCCCGAGTGTTTCAGTACGAAAATACCGTAATGTCGGTGGGCGTTTGGGGCAAAACGACGGAAAACTTCGACGGCGTGATTATGGTTTACGATCGCAGAGCGATTTCGTTGGACTTTGCCGCCGATGACGAATACAAGAATTTGGATTGTGTCAAACTGCCGCTGTTTGCGCTTCTTTGTAAGTACGACGGCCGCCCGATTAGCCGCATAGTCAACGATGATTCCTACCAAATAGGCACGTTGCCCGTGCAAAGCGATTTGCTCAACAAGTACGTTACGGACGATTCCGATTTCGGCACACTTGTGGAATACGTAAACAACGGCACAAGCGGCGCGGTTACTACGATGATCGACGGCGAACAATATATCTTCGTCCTGCACAGTTTCGGTGCGGAATGCGGCAACCTTATGCTGCTGGATATGTTCCGCCTAAGCACCGTGTACGGCACTGCTTACGAGTTGCTGTCGCAAATAATCGGCGCGCTGGTGGGGCTTTCGGCGTTTATCGTAATTTTGGTGGCATTCTTCATCGCCAACAAACGCGCGGCGGACAAGGTTATCTACAACATCGAAATGGTCAACTCCGACCTCGACTGCGCAACCTACCGCAAATTTTGTTTGGATTGCGAAAGCGTCTTTCGTCATCACAAAAACTCTTCGTTTGCTGTTGTTTCGGCAAGGATTAACAACATTGGCTATATCGACGAGCATTTCGGGAGCGACGTTACCAAGCAATTGCTAGTACATGCGCGCAACGTTTTGCAAACGGGCATGACGCTTTCCGAAACTTACGCCTACAACGCCGACGGCGAGTTTTTGATTTTGCTGTATTTCACCACGCGCAAAACCTTGGAAGCAAGGCTCAACGGCATGGCGCGCTTCGTTGGACGTTTCGAGTTCCCCTCGTCGGATTTCAAAATCAGTACGGCGTTCAGCGTCTATGAGTCCGAACCCGGCGACGAACGTTCCGTACCCCGCATTATAGAAAACCTCAAAATAGTGCAATCGTCGACCGCGTTCAAACAAAATGCGGCGGCAATCAACTACTATGGCGACATCTTGCGCGAGGACTACTTCAAAAAAGCCGAAATCGAAGGCCGAATGGAAAATGCGCTGGTTGCAAGCGAATTTCACTTGTTCTATCAACCAAAGTACAGCATCAAAAACGGTAGTTTGGACGGCAGTGAAATTCTCGTTCGTTGGTACGATCCGAAAATCGACGCATATCGTCAACCGGGCGAATTTTTGCCCGTGTTCGAGGAGAACGGCTTCATCGATAAGTTGGACAGGTTCGTTTACTACAAGGCGTGCGAAAACATTGCCGCTTGCGTAGCCAACGGAGAGCAGGTATTCCCCGTTTCGGTGAACGTTTCCCGCGTGACGGCAATTCAACCCGGTTTTTTGGAATACTACGTTCGTATCAAAAAGAAGTTCGATATTCACGATAACTTTATCACGTTGGAGTTTACCGAAAGTTTCGCGTTTGAAAACTACGACTATTTGTCGTACATCATAACCGAACTTCACAAAAACGGTTTGTTGTGTTCGTTGGACGACTTCGGCACCGGCTATTCCTCTTACAACGTTCTCAAAACGCTCAATATGGACGAAATCAAGTTGGATAAGTTTTTCATCGAACGTGGCACGGATCCCGAACGCGACAAAATGTTGCTTTCCTCCATCATCGGAATGATAAAGCAAATGGGTATCAAGGTCACGCAGGAAGGCGTGGAAACCAAGCACGATTTCGACCGATTGGAAGAGATGGGATGTGACGTGATTCAAGGCTACTATTTCTCTCGTCCTATGAAGTATGTCGACTATCGAGAATTTGTTCTCAAAAACTTCACAAAATAGGCGTCGCCTATTGTCAAATTGCGGTTGCAGACTTTTGCAAAGGGCAAAATCGTGCCTTTGTCAGTCGCGGCCGCAGTTTTTACCCTGCGCGATTGCTCGCGTAAAATACGGCAAACAGGCGGCAGCGGCATTGTTTTTGTAATAAATTTCAAAATATTAGCTAAATTAGCATATGTTTGTAACAAAAAAACGTGCAAAGTATTGCGTAAAATTTCATTTTTGTGTATAATGTGTTCATAAATACGGCAGGGGGGGGGTAACACAAATATGAACGATAGAAAAACAGTAACTCTTACCGAACTTGGCGTAGAAAAACAAGTTTTGAGCAAAGTATTCGACTATGTTGCCGTACTGAGTCTTTCCGACCTGGATAAGCCGTCGGGTAATAGCGACTCGTGGCTTAGTTCGGAAAATATCGGTGGTGAAGCGTTCAATAACGTGCAGTCAAGCGTTCGCGCCGTGGTGCAATCCGCGTTTGACGAAAAAACGTCAAAATGTGTTTTGGAAAACATAGGCGGAAATGCCGTGGAGATAATCGCGCGCTATATGCAGGTAGACGACGAACCGCGTGTAATGGAATTGGTTCGCTATCTTCCAACGGGGCATGCCTCGGGCGAAATTGTCGGAAACGGGCGCGACGACCGCAGGATAAAATACTTTAACAAAATCTACGTCGACGTGATGACTAACACGTACAATCGGCGTTATTACGAAGAAAAACTTAAGCCATTCCGCTCGGATGCGGCAGTGGTTATGATGGACTTGGACGACTTCAAAGTCTACAACGACGTGTACGGACACGAAGCCGGCGACGCAGTGCTTTCGGCAGTGGCGCACGTTATGCGTAAAATGTTGCGCAACACGGATAAGATTGTGCGTTACGGCGGTGATGAGTTTTTGCTCATAATGCCGGGAAGGAAATCGTTTGCGCTTGACGGCGTTTTGCGTAATTTGATGCACAAAATCAACAAAATCGCAGTGGATGGGTACAGTGCCATTGCCGTGTCGGTAAGTGTGGGCGCAGTTATGTGCGAGGGCGGCAAAATAGAGGACGCCGTTCGTCGCGCCGACCAAATGCTGTATCGCGCCAAACGGACTTCTTCCAAATTGGTTTTGGGCGATGACAACGAAGAATACAAAAACGAAAGCAAGCCCAAGGTTTTGATTGTGGACGATTCCGCTATCAACCGTGAAGTTTTGGCGGAAATCCTTCAAAACGAATATAACATCGTTCAGGCGGATGGCGGCGCAACCGGCATGGAAATCATCAAGGAATACGGCACGGAACTATCAGCCGTTTTGCTGGATTTGGTTATGCCTGTGGTAAACGGTTTTGACGTTTTGCGCTTTATGAACGAAAACGGCTATATCGAGGATATCCCGGTGATAGTCATCAGCGGCGACGAATCCGAGTCGTCTGTTCGCAGTGCCTACGAATGCGGTATTGCCGACTACATCAATCGTCCGTTCGACGCCAAAGTGGTGTACAAGCGTGTTTCTAACACAATCAACCTGTATTCAAAGCAGCGCAGGCTTTTGTCCACCGTTTCGGAAGAAATTTTGGAAAACGAAAAGAACAGTCGCATTTTGGTGAACATTTTCAGTCAGTTGGTTCAGTCGCACAACGGACGGGGCGGCGACGGTCACATTACCAATGTCAACGTGCTTACGGAGTTGTTCTTGAACACGCTTGTTCGCAAAACCGATAAGTACAACCTCACAAACAAGCATATCTCTCTCATTTCCACGGTTGCTTCCCTTCATGATATCGGCAAACTTCGTGTGGACGACGCATTACTCAACAAACCGGGCAAACTTACCCGAGAGGAATTTGACGAGGTCAAAAAGCATACTATTTACGGTTATGAAATGATTAAAAACATAACCGCGTACGAGAACGAGCCGCTTGTTAAGTACGCCTTGGAAATTTGTCGTTGGCATCACGAAAAATACGACGGCAAAGGTTATCCGGACGGGCTTGTAGGCGACCAAATTCCCATTGCCGCGCAGGTTGCTTCCATTGTCGACGTGTACGACGCATTGACAAGCGAACGCCCGTACAAGGCGGCGTATTCGCCAAAGCAGGCAATAAAAATGATTTTGAACAACGAATGCGGCGTTTTTAATCCGTTGCTAATAGAGTGCTTAAAGGAGCTTGAACCCAAACTTATCGGCTCTGAAAAATAAACGCGTTATTCGCGTGCGTGCTTTGTATATTACTCAAAAATTTAGTCGCTTCTTTGTGCGAACCGAAAGGAACGCGCCGGCAAGCGACTTTTTTACAAAAAACGCTCCGAAGGCAAAATGCTTTCGGAGCGTTTTTGTGTGTTGATTATGTTTTTAGAAAGCGTAGTCCAAGAAGCAGTTGTCGAAGATGCATTTTTGTTCCTTAAATGCGTCAACCGTTGCTTTTATCGTGCCGAGCAAACCGTCGGAGAACTTTTTGAGTTCTGTTTTCGCAACCGAAGCCTAGGCATTGATTTCGTCCCGGTCGGGGTGGGTGATTTGGTCGGCAACTTTGTTGTGAGCCTACAAAGTTTGCGTAAGCATGATAACTTCTTGTTCAAATTCTTTCGTTTTCGTTTCTTTGGGCAACAAACGCTTGATATTCGTCGTAGTTAGTAACAGCGTCCTTGTCGACTGTTGCCAAAAGTGCGTTCAAATCGTCGATTGCCGCGTTGATTTTGTCCTCGGTGTACGTTCCGCCCGTGATTGCCGCAATTTCCTTTTCGGCAACGGTTGCGGCAAACTTTCTGAACGCTTTGCCGCTGTATTGAGCGTAGTAGGTAACTTTGTAAATAGTAGTTTCGTAGTTTTGCGGCACAACCGTCAAAATGCCTGCAAACGAGTAGTTTTTCACGGCGTGGTCGTCGTTAAACGATTGCGCCTTGCCGTGCAGTTCCAATGCCTGTTTGACTGTCAAATTGTCGTAGTAAGTTTGGTCGGTAAGTTGACCGAGCAGCGTTTCGGCTTCTTTTACCGTCTTGGTGCAATATACTTGCGCGACGCGGTCGCATTCGGTAATCAGCGTTACTTCGGCATTTCTGTTCAAAGTACCCTTGAGCAGTTTTTGATATTGCTTGTAGAGTTTGTCAAGTTGCTTCAGATATTCTTTAAGTTGTTCGTCGGTCATTTCGGTCAAGTCCGTGGATTGATCCAACTTGCCGATTGCCGTTTCCAGTTCGGTTTTTGCCGTTTCTTCGCTCATTGTGCGAGCGATGATGTAATTGTCGTATTGACTTGCGTGTTGTTTTTGCAAAAGATCGATTTGTTGTTGGCTAAACGCGTCGAAAGTCTTGTTCAGTTCGGCAATGTCCGTGCCTGCGTCCATGCTTTCGGCAAAGTCGTTTACGGCGCTTGTTTCTTTGTTGAATCGGTCGGTAAGTACGTTAAAAATGCTGTCCTTTTTGGAAACAAGCACATTGCCGACTTCTACCATAGCGTTACCCACAAGAAACTTTTGTTCTTCGGTCAGTTTGTTGAACGATTTCGCCAACGCATTGATTTTTGCCGAAAATGCAGCCGTCAGGTTGTAACTGTCAATCAATTCTGCAATTTGGGCTTCAATAACAGCTGCAACTTGCCTGTTTGCCATAATTTCGGCAACGTCTTGGAAAACAAAGCCGTCCACACTTTCGGGAAGCGTCAGCGTGATTTTTGCCGTGCTTACAACGTCGTATTCCTTGGAGGGAACGTAAGCGTCACCGCTGGAAACGTTGTAGGACTTTATCTCCAAAGAAAGCGATTTGTTCCCCGGCGAGAGGGTAAGGTAGACGTTTTCAATCGGTTTGTCTAATCCCAACATAGCCACAACCATTCCGCCGTAGTTGCCCATAACGCCAAACAGCGCGTCTTCGATAACATGGTTTGCAATGGCTTCGTTGACTATGGATAACAGCACGTCGGTAAGCGAAACCACAAATTCTCCTCCGTCCATGCCGCTTTGAATGTAGGTGGGAAGTCGCGAAAGAATTATGGAAATTATCGGGTTTGCGTCGTACGTGGACACTGTGTTCGTAGTTGCCGCAAGATCGGCAAGTTGTTCTGCGTAAACGACATTGTTATTTGTTCCGTTTTCGCTAGCCTTGTATACAATCAAGTACAGTTTTTGATTGTCCAAAATAATTTTTGCAAAGTCGCCGTCGGCAATTGCCGAAAGCCAAGCGGGAAGTTCAGAACCGGTCATAGACGCCATTCCGAGCAGCGATTTTACGTCGCCCAAGGTGATTTTCGCTTCAACGTGCAGTGCCTTTGTAAGGTTAAGTTCGGTGGTGTTAAGTTCGGCAACAATTTCTGCGTCGGCAATATCTCCGAGGGAAGCGGTGATGCCTGCATTAACGCCAAAGCGCAGTTTGGTTTGATATCCTTCAAGGTTTGTGGGCGATTGATAGTATTCGTTGGTAATCGCGCAGCAAAGAGAAATGTGTTTGTCGCCGGCATTGATAAACACTTCAATCGTGCCGAGGTTTCCGTCCGGGATGTACAAATCGGCATGTAAATCAAATTCGCGCTTGGAACAACTTACAATTCCCCAAGATTTCAGTGCGCTGTATACGTTGTCATTGTACTTGGTGGCAAGTTTAACGGTGTAGGTGTTTTGGCGACTTTCGTTTTTGCTTACGATGAACATATTGTCGTCAAACGAGCCGAAGTCCGTTTCGTTGTCGGTCAAGTCGGACGAGAACACGTATTTGCTTCCCGCAACGTTCACGTAAAATTTGCCTTCGTAATAGGTTACGGAAATTTCCTTACCGATGTTAAGCGCAAATTTGGCTTCGATGCGTTCAAACAGGTTTTCGCCGTTCAAAATGGCGTCAACGTCGGCTTTTGCGTTTATTTTGAGGGGAAGTTGGTATTCGCCAGCGCTCAAAATGCCGCTAAGCGAAACGCCGTTGGTAACGTCGGTTGCAAGCAATGCGTCCACAACCGTTTGCGCTTCTTGGCTGATTCCTTGGTTGCCGTCGTTCGGTTTGATAACCGTAGGAGTGACGCTCATTGCGGCGTTAAACTTGTCCGTATCGGGAATGGCGTTGTCTTTGCCAAATTCTCCGAAGGTCGTCAAAAAGTCTTCCGAGCAATCCAATTCACCCAAAACGGGGATGGAAATGCTGTACTTGCTGACGTAAGCAAGGCTTATAGGCGTGTAGTTTTGGTCGATAACAAGCGTAACCTTTGTGTTTTCGGTAAACGTGGGGTAGCCGTTAAGACCGCCAAACTCCTTCATTTGGTAGCAAAGAAGGCTGTTGCCGCTTGCCTTGTCCAAAATGATTTCGAAAGTGTACTTGCCGTCGGTTTGGTCTACCAATTCCGCATGGATAATCGTATCTTGATTGAAAACGTGTCCGCTCAAAAGTTTGTCGGGCGTCACGCCGTAAACCGATTTGTAACTTTCGGTGGTATTGTTGACAATTTCGCCACCGTCCTTTCTTGTTGCGATGTTTGCGCCTTTCAAAAACGCTTCGTGTTTAACGTTTACGAAGGCAGACGTGCTTACGGAACGATTGTAGTATTCGTCCGCATGCTTGACAAAGTAGCCTTCAGAGTTTTGCGTGTAGGTTATGTAACCTTTTTGCGCAACGGTTTTGCCTTTGCCTTCGGTAACGTAACTTTGCGCTTGATCAAGTGTTCCGAGTGTGGCAAACACGGCGGTTTTTGCATCCACCTTGTCCGGAGTTTTTTTCATTCCGTAAACAACGGTGTCTTGTCCCGCGGTGGGAGCGGGAACTTCCGGGCTGCATGCAACCAGCAGCGCAGCGGTCATCATCACAAAAACCAGCAAAATTGCCGCAAGATGTGTTTTTCTCATTGATTTTCTCCTGTGAGTCTTGCCTGCGAAAATAAGGCTTTTTGCCCCTGATATTTGCGTATTGGGGTGGGTGGGGGATAAATTTGGCATCGCCGAGCCGACGATACAAAACTATTATACCAAACGTTTTTATTATAATCAAGCGTAAAAAGATACGGATTTACTGTGTTTGTATATATTAACCACTACAATGTGTTTGCCCGCAAAATCTTTCAAACCATTGCGTTTTGTGCTTACATTACGTGTAAAATCGTTTGCTTTACTTGGTACGCTTGGCGTGCTTTCCTGCAAAACTTCCGATATGCCGATCGTGCGATATGAAAATCAAGCAAGTCAAATTATCGGTAGCAAAACGAAACTTCCACAAAAAAAACGGCATCACGGTGCGGGTGATGCCGCAAGGCAGAAAACCGTTGTAGGCAAGTTTTCGACTTTTTGTAGCCAAAACCGTAAAAACATTTGCTCGTTTTGATAAACGTCAACGAAGACTGTTTTGTTGTCGCCGATTTGTACGTTTTTGGCGTCGGCAAAAATCGGGTGCGGCAAGCAAAATCGTGTCTATTTGCAAAACTTTTGCAAGTTTGTTCGCTATTCGAACTGTCAAGACTAGTTGAGTGGTAAAAAAAACAGCCGTCAAAAAGGGATTTTTATGCCAAAAAGTTAATTTTGCAACAAAAAAGTTGTCGACAAGTGTAGACTTTTTTGTAGAAATGTTGTATAATAACGGCGTGCTAGTCAAAATGATGTTGTATGCTTAAATGGATACATAAGGAGGATTTTGTATGGCAGTGTGGATTATAATGTTGATCGTCAACGTTGCGATTACTGTGGCAATTGCATATTTCGGCTGGAAAATGACCAAGCAAATGCCTGCAATGGAAGGTGTTTTCGGTTTCAGATCCGAACGTGCTTTGATTGACGAAAAAACGTGGAAGTTTGCGCAAAACTATTTTGCTAAGTTGTTCCTGCTTGTGGGCATCGTCTTGTTCGTCGTAAGCCTCACGGTTATGCTTTGCTTTGTAAAGGCTCAAACTGGAGTGGTGGCGTTCGTGGGCGCAATGCTTTTGTTGTTGGACATTCTTGCAGTGGTTCTCGGCGCAATTTTGCCTACCGAACTTGCTCTCAAAAAGAAGTTCAATATCTAGTTTGTAAAAATGTGAGCTCGACCGTGTTATGGTCGGGCTTTTTTCTTTAATATAGCGTCGGAGATTCCGTTCCTTATCACTAACTGTTTGGCGGTAAGTTTGTTTTTGTTGTGTTGAACTTCTTCGTAGTCGGCGTTAAACTATTGTGCCTTGCCGATTACAAAAGAGTCGCAAGCGGTTTGGCCGGTAAGTTGACCGAGCAACGTTTTGGATTCTTCTTCCGCCTTGGTGTAAAAGGCTTGCGCATAATAGGAGGAAAAGCCGCTTTGTCGGTAATCGGTGATTAAGAATGGAATTCTTTGCAAAAAAATATCTAACAATTCTCTAATGGCAATGTAAAAAGTTTGCAAAGTCGGCAATCATTTTAACAATGAATGTTGACAATCCAAGATAGCGGTTGTACAATATAAGCAAAAGTTAGTGTAATGCAAGCTTGTAAAAGTTTTGCTTGTGAGGTTATTATGAAGCTTGTTCAACTTAAATATTTTTTAGCAGTATGCAAATACGGAACGTTTTCCGGCGCAGCAAAGGATTTGTTCATTTCCCAACCGGCAATTTCTCAAACGATAAGGGAATTGGAAAGCGAATACCATGTAAGGTTGTTCGACCGCACCAACAACAGATTGGTTGTGACCGAGGACGGCAAATGGTTGTACGCCAAGGCGCAGGACATCGTTCGTCGCGTAGACG
>CAKRAM010000041.1 GCA_934294965.1 uncultured Clostridia bacterium | reverse complement strand
TGGCAGTACTGTGTGATACTTCAAAAAACAATTTTGATTCCGATAATTATTCTAAAATTTCGTTTGTTAATGGTGTTAATAGCGGAATAAACGAAGCGTCGCAAAATATAATAGGAGTAGTGATTGCGGCGGAGGGCGCCGACGATCCCATTGTAAAATACAAAATTGTTAAAACTGTTGTAACACTTCTTGCTGTCGATTCGTCGTGCGTGCAAGTGTTTACATATATAAGTTAGGAGGGAACAACAATGTCTAAAAAGAAAAAAATTGTCATCATCGTGTCCATGGCATTGGTTTTAGTTATTGCCGCCGTGCTTAACGTAACCTTGCTCACAGGCAAAACCACGGATAAGGACCAACAAACTTCCGTAGCAACAAGCTTTTTTGTTACGTCAAAAACGGATCGCCAAACAACTCGCGAATACGAAATTTCCGAGTTGAATTCCATTCTTGCAATGGAAGGCGACGAATATGCCGATGCTCGCAAAAACGCAGCGGCAAAAAAGCAAGATATCGTAGACGCAATGGAAACGGAAATGCTTTTGGAAACGCTTTTGAAGGCGCAAGGCTTTGAAAACGTGCTTGTCACCGTCAACGCATCGTCCGACAACGTTAGCGTTGTAGTGGACAAAGACGAGCTTTCTCGCGAAGATACCGTCCGCATTTACAACGTAATTGCATCCGAAACGGCAGTTCAACCGGAATATGTTAAAATACTATCCGTTTAACAATTGTATTTTCCAAACTTTTGTGGTATAATCCGTATGTAAGATGTGTTTCGATTTTGTCAAAGGCAAATAATTGAAAAGTCTACTAACAAATTAACTACGGAGATACTTATGAAAGTAGTAAACAATCAAAATGAATCCGGCAGACTTGTTTACAGCGTGGATATCGTTCGCGATATTGTCGACTGTGCAATCGGTGAAGTTGACGGTGTCGTAAAATACCCGGAAAATTCTCGTCAGGCAAAAGACAGCATCAAGGTGGAGCAAGTCGGCGACGAGCTGTTTGTGGACGTTTACGTAAAATTGATGTTTAACGTAGAAGTCAGCGACGTTGCAAGTAAACTTCAAAGCACCATAAAAAACACCATAGAGAACATGACCGAATTCAAAGTTAAGTTTGTAAACGTTCACGTTATCGAAGTGGAATTTTTGGAAAACTGATTGTCGTTGCTTGCTTATTTCGCTGTATTGACGACAGTTCGGATATATTGCACATTGTTGATAACCCTTTGTTTATCAAAGGGTTTTTAGCGTGTTTGGAGAAGATATGAGAGGTTACGCAAGAGAAGTTGCTTTTTGCAAAGTTTACACATACATAATGAGCGGTGAATTTGACGAAGATTTTTTGGAATTTGACACCGAAAAACTCGGCGAAGACGTCGATTTTGCCAAATCTTTGATTGAAGGCGTAATTGCCGATAAAGAGAGTTTGGACACGGAAATTGCAAAGTTGTCTAAATCCTTTAAACTTTCGCGCATATACCGCATCGATTTGGCTATTTTGGAACTTGCCATTTGGGAAATCGATCATACCGAAACGCCGTATCAGGTTGTCATAAACGAGGCGGTAGGCATTGCCAAAAAATATTCTACTGAAAAAAGCGTTTCCTATGTAAACGGGGTTTTGGCGGCTTTTGTACGAGGCAAAGATGAGTAAATTTCTCTACGGGAAGCCCTGCGCCGATTTTTTGCGCAACGAATTGACCGAAAAATTTGCTCGGCTAAATAACAGGCCGACAATCGTAGCCATAGGTTTTGAAGATCCTTCTTGGCAGCAGTACACGAA
>CAKRAM010000040.1 GCA_934294965.1 uncultured Clostridia bacterium | reverse complement strand
CAACACAAGTGGAAAAGACATAAAAACGCTTGCCTCCAACTTGGCTGATTTTGTACATAAATAAAACTCGCGCCGCAGCTGTTTAGCCGCGGCGCTTTTGCTTTTAGCGAAGGCTTGGTACGCGTACAAGGTTTGTTGTATAAAAGGATAGGTTACAGCCGTCGCGCTTGATAACGTAGTTTTGTAAAGATTGTTTATCGCTTCGTGAAAACCGAAAATATATTCGGCTGCATTTGCCGTATTATTAAACCGTCTGCGACCGCAAAAAAAAGGTTTGACACGTTTCTGTGTCGAACCTAATTTTAGTGGAGCGGGTAACGGGAATCGGACCCGTAACTACTGCTTGGGAAGCAGTCGTTTTGCCACTAAACTATACCCGCAAAATGTGCTTGTCGTAGCAATCGTTTTGTTAATGTATGCCAAATTGTTAAAAATGTCAGTGTTTTTTCTTGTCTTTTTCCGTCACGGCTTCAATGTTGAGCAGGTCAAAATCCACACTTTCCACAAAATCGCGCGGCTTAAAACGAGTGTTGTTGAACATAACATAGTGCGTAAAATTGACGAAAGTGGTAATGGGCGTAGGTATATCCATTTGTTCGCAAACGTTTTGCAGCAACGAAATAAAATCGTCAAGATTGTCGGCGTGTTCGTAGTCGAACAAAACGTCGCGCGTAATTTTTTCATCCTTTACCGTTGAAGCCCAAACTTTCATATATCTCCGTGCCGCATTCGGCGCATTTGGCATTTTTTGTATTATACCAAAACCAAACGATTTTGAAAAGAATTTTGATACATTATTTTTATAATTCCGAAAAGCAAATCGTTTTTTTGCAAAATGCAATTTCGCTTACAATGTTATTTGCAAAGGTTTACTATTTTTGCGTGTTATGTTAAAATATTTTTGTAATATACGGCGCAAATTTTGCTTGTGGCAGCAACCCATTGAGGCTTGCAACGGCGCATTTTTCGCAAAATTTGCACAAAAATGGAGATAAAACATATGAAAATCGGTATTTTTACGGCTATGCAAAAGGAAGCCGCATCGTTCCTGCAAGGAGAATTTACTCAAACCAAAGACGGCGATTTTGACGTTTACTTTTTTAAGTTGGCAAATTCCGACGCGGTTTTGTGCTGTCCTCCGTCGGTGGGAGAGATTGCCGCCGCGGCTGCGTGCCAACTGCTTATAACAAAGTATCAGGTCGATTGTATAATCAATTTCGGTGTTGTTGGCGCATTAACTCAAAGCGTTGCTCTTGCCGATTTTGTTCTCGTCGGCGATGTGGTGCATTACGATATGGATACGTCGCAAGTCGACAATCGCCCCAAGGCGTACTATGAGTATTTCGACAGTATTTCCGTTGCTTGCTCGCAGGAATTGCTTGCAAAGGCAAAAAGCATTGCCAACTATCCGGTTGTCAGATGCGCTTCGGCGGACAAATTTGTAGGCAACGCCGACGAAAAAACCCTGCTGAACAAGGACTACGGCGCGGACATTTGCGATATGGAATCGGCAGGCATTTTGTTTACGTGCAAATTTAACAATGTGCCGTGCCTTATGATAAAGTGCATTTCGGATAGCCTGTTCGGCAGTCACGACGAATATTTTGCAAACGTTTATCGCAGCACAAATGGCTTTTTCGATATGGCGCGTAAACTCGTGCAGGGATTGGAGCGTGCCGAATGAACAAAGTCTATGCAGCGTCTTGCTCCGACTACGAACCTTCCCACGTTCAGGCTGCTGTGGACATGCTCGTTGCCGAATCGGGCGGAGTGCAAGCATTTGTACCTAAAGACGCAAAAGTGTTTGTAAAAGTCAATTTGGTGCGGGATATGGCGCCGGAAAAATGCGGAACAACCCATCCGGAGGTTGTTATTGCGTTGATAAATCACATTCAAAAGCAAACGCAAAATATAGTTGTGGGGGATAGTTCCGGCGGTCTTTACACGGCAGGCGCAATGAAAACGGTCTACGCAAAATGCAAAATGACAGACGTTGAGCAGCGAACTATGGCAAAACTCAACGACGATTTTGACTACACCGAAATGGAAATCGGCGGAGTTGCACTCAATAACTGCGATATCACCAACAGTATTTTGAATGCAGACGTGGTTATCAACGTCACCAAACTAAAAACGCACTCGTTTGCAGGCTACACCGGGGCGGTAAAAAACCTGTTCGGCTTGGTGCCTGGGCTTGTCAAGGTGGAAATGCACAGTCGTTTTCCGAATTTGGGCGAATTTTGCAATCTGTTGTGCGATTTGGAGCAATTTGCTTCCAAGAAAATAACATTGCACGTCATCGATGCCGTAATAGGCATGGACGGTGACGGACCGACAAACGGAAAACCCAAGCACATGGGGCAAATTTTGGCGGCGCAAAATCCGTACGCGCTGGACTCGGTTGCGGTAAAATTGTTTGCCGAGCCGATGGAAATGCCTTTGTTGCAGGTGGCTGCAAAACGCGGTCTTATTGCCGAAGATTTGTCCGACGTGGAGTTCGATTGGGAAAATTGGCAGTCGTGCAAAATAGCCGACTTCGAGTTTTCTCCCGTAACCGATGCCGATACCTTTTTGCATATGCCCGAATGGGTAAAAAAACTTGCCAAAAAGTATCTTACAAAAAAAGTTAAGATAGATAAGTCCGTTTGTCGCGGCTGTGGAAAGTGCGCAATGCATTGCCCCGCAAAAGCAATAACGGTGGTTAGTGGCAAGGCAAACGTGGCGCAAAAAAAGTGCATAAGATGCTACTGCTGTCAGGAGTTATGCCCGTTCGACGCGGTCAAATTCAAAAAATCGTTGTTGTACCGTTTTGTGCATCGTTTCTCTCGCACAAAAAACGGTAGGTAGAACGATTAAAACCGAAAAACAACCGATTGTGCGCGTATTATCCGTTGCGCCTTCCGCGCAGTTACTTGACACGCGTATTTGTTAGTGCTAAAATATAGTATAATTTTATAGCATTATGCGGCTTGACTATCAACAAGCCGTTTTGCAAGTAATGTAAGATAAGGAGATTATTATGGCAGAAGTTCAACTTACCGAAGCGGGGCGCAAAGAGCTGGAAGCCCGTTTGGACTACTTAAAATCCGTACGTCGTGCGGAAATTGCCGAAGAAATTAAAACCGCTCGCGGATTCGGCGACTTGTCGGAAAACGCCGAGTACGACGCAGCCCGCAAGGCACAAGCCGAAATGGAAGGCGAAATTGCCGAAATCGAAGCGCAACTTCGTTTGGCAAAAATCATTCACGAAATCACTGTAACTTGCAGTGACGTTACCGACGGAAAAGAAGGCGAAGCAAAAACTTACGTAATCGTAGGTACTGCGGAAGCCGATTTGGCAACCGGACGTATCAGCGACGAATCACCCGTCGGCGCAGCACTCATAAAGGCGCAAGAAGGACAAACCGTCAGCGTAACTTTGCCCAGCGGACGCATCAAGTTGCTGAAAGTACTAAAAGTATCAAGATAATCCCGATTAAACATCGGAGCGGAGTAAATATGAGTCAAGAAAACATCACGGTAAACGCCGAAAACGAACAAGATTTAAGCGAAATATTGCAGGTTCGTCGCGATAAACTCGCAAAACTCGTCGAAGAAGGACGCAACCCGTACGAAATCACAAAGTTCGACAAAACGCACAGTTCCAAACAAATTTTGGATAGCTACGTTGACCATGCCGAAGGCGAAGAATATCAGCCGATGATCGTGTCCGTTGCAGGAAGAATGACCTCTCGCCGCATTATGGGCAAGGCAAGTTTTTGCCACATTTTGGACGGTGACGGCACAATTCAACTGTACGTAAAGCGCGACGAAGTTGGCGAAGAAGCATATCAGGAGTTCAAAACTTGGGATATAGGCGATATTATCGGCGGTACGGGCGAAGTTTTCCGCACCCACATGGGGGAAATTTCCGTCAAATTGCACAGCATACAATTGCTTTCAAAATCTTTGTTGCCGTTGCCGGAAAAATTCCACGGACTAAAGGATATCGAAACGCGTTATCGTCAGCGTTATGTAGACCTTATCGCCAATCCGGAAGTTAAGCGCACGTTTATTATTCGCTCCAAAGTGATAAAAGCAATAAGAGAGTATTTGGACGAACGAGGCTATTTGGAAGTGGAAACGCCCATTTTGAACACGATCGCCGGCGGCGCAAACGCACGCCCGTTTATCACTCACCACAACACGTTGGATATCGATATGTACATGCGTATCGCAACGGAATTGCACCTAAAACGCCTAATTGTCGGCGGATTCGAGCGCGTTTACGAAATCGGCCGTCAATTCCGTAACGAAGGTATGGACCTTAAACACAATCCGGAGTTTACCACAATCGAGCTTTATCAGGCTTATACGGACTTTGAAGGCATAATGGAACTTACCCAAGGCTTGTTCTGCTACTGTGCGGACAAGGTTCTCGGCACGCGCAAACTTCCCTACGGTGACGTTACAATCGATTTGGACAATTGGACAAAAATGTCCATGCTGGAAGCGGTCAAAAAGTATGTAGGCATAGATTTTTCCGAGATGAACGACGCCGAAGCCGTTGCTGCAGCAAAAAGCAAAGGTATAGAGCTATCAACCGGCAAGGAAAACTGGGGCAATGCGCTGTACGAATGTTTTGACGAATTTGTGGAAAAAGAACTGGTGCAACCCACGTTCATTTACGACTATCCCGTCGAAGTCAGCCCTCTTGCCAAAAAGAAGCCTTCGGACAAGCGTTTGACCGAGCGTTTCGAGTTCTTTATGAACGCCAGCGAAATGGGCAACGCCTTTTCGGAATTGAACGATCCCATCGACCAATACGAACGCTTTGCGGCGCAAGTCAAAGCAAAGGCGCAGGGCGACGACGAAGCGCAAATGATGGACGAAGATTTTATCACCGCGCTTCAATACGGCATGCCTCCCACAGGCGGGTTGGGCATCGGCATCGACAGAATGGTGATGTTGTTCACAAACAATCAATCCATTCGCGACGTTTTGCTGTTCCCCACAATGAAGCCGTTGGATAAGTAATTGCAACAAATACAAAATATAAAACAAACGAGCCTAGGATAATCCTTGGCTCGTTTTGCGTTGCAGTAAAAGTTTGTCGGTTTTGCGCGTCAAATGTTCAAAAATCCCACAAGCGTTTTAAGAGTGTTGTAAACGCCCTCTTTGTGGCTACGTTCGTAACCGTGGCTTGCGTAAACACCTGCGCCGATAAGTGCGTGTCTTGCGTCGGCTCCGGCAATAAGCGCCGCGTCGGCGTCGCTGCCGTAGTGTGGATAGACGTCCACGGCGTAGTCGGCATTTTGCGCTTTTGCTGCGTTGATGAGGCGTGTGACCATGTCGTAGTTGTAAGGTCCGCCGTTGTCCTTTGCGCAAATCGAAACTCGTTTTTCAGTGCAAGTCAGTCCGTCGCCAACACAGCCCATATCAACCGAAAGAATTTCTGTAACCGAAGCGGGGCAACTTGCCGAACAGCCGTGACCGACTTCTTCGAACACGGTAAAGTGGCAGTATACTTTGCGACCTAATTTTATATGATTGTCGGCAATGTACTTTGCCAAGGCAAGCAATATGCCCACCGAAAGTTTGTCGTCCAAAAATCTGCTTTTAATGTATCCGCTTTCGGTAACCGTGCTTTTGGGATTGAACGCAACGATATCGCCTACGGCAATTCCAAGTTTTTGGGTATCGCCTGCGCAAAAAACGTCTTCGTCGATAACCACTTCGCAGGTGTCAAAGGTGCGCTTTGTGTCGGCATAGTCGCCGTTCACGTGCAGCGACGCGTTGCAAAGTTGAAACGTTCCGCTGTACTTTTTGCCGTCGCGAGTGTAGACAGTAACGTTTTCCGCTTCGCAGTTGTTTGCGGCAAGTCCGCCCAGCCTTGTCAGGCGCAACCTTCCGTTGCCTTTAATTTCGGCAACCATTCCGCCCAGCGTGTCGATGTGCGCCGACAGCATCAATGCGTTGCCTTCGCCTCCGAAGTCTGCCATAACGCCGCCTTTGTTGGTTTGCACGGCTTTGAAGCCCAGCGCGGTCAGTTGTTCGATTAGCCATTTTGCCGCATTTTGAGTGTATCCCGTCGGGCTGTCGATTGCAAGAACTTCCAGCGTTTTGTTAGTAGCGTATTCAACGTAATCGTATTTCATAGTTTTCCTCGATTTGTATTGTTGTTTTGTTATATTGTATCACAAGCGCTGCAATTTTCAAACTGATTGCCGCAAATATATACAAGTAAGTTGATCTTTTGCCTATCGGCACAATTTTTCAAACACCTGTGTGTGTTTGCCTTCTATAGTATGTAAAATCATCAGTTTGCCTTGATGTGCATTGGATGCATCCATGCGCAACTTCAAAAATTACAAACTATACGAAGTTATATTTTTATACAAGTTCAAAATGTGTCAAATCCTTGCGGCTTTGCTACAAAAAACTATCGTTTTTGTTTACTATAATATGTAAAATTGTAAGTTTCCATTGAAAATGCCCTTTGCTCTTTCGGACAATACTTCATTATTGTTAGCAGGGATTCCGTTCCTCGTCACTAATTTTTATCTCCCCAAAGGCGGCTCTTTACTGCCTTTTTTCGAGTGCTTGCCCAGCAAAAAAGACTTGACTGCGTTTTGCGCAACCAAGTCTTGTGGTGTGGCAATTTGTTTATGTCAGTTTGCCTTTTGCGCTTTTTTGCCTTTGCTTTGTCCGGCGTACATTGCGCGCATGGAGTTGACGATTGCGATAAAGCAAACTCCCATGTCGGCAAGAATTGCAATAATCATTCCGCCTGCGATTTTGTCCAGCACGCCGATTGCCGAAAGAATAAGCACGGCAAATTTCACCAGCAACGAAAACACGATGTTTTCTTTGACGATTGCCAGCGTCTTTTTTGCAATCTTTTTTGTTTGGACGATAGCGGTGGGGTTATCTCTCATCAAAACCACGTCGGCGGCTTCTATTGCAGCGTCGCTGCCCATTCCGCCCATGGCAATTCCCACGTCGGCGGTTGCAAGAACCGGTGCATCGTTGATTCCGTCTCCGACAAACGCAACTGTGCCTTTTTCTTTAAGCGCGTTAACTTTTTCCACCTTGTCCTGCGGCAAAAGTTGGCTGAACACTTGGTCGACTCCAACCTCGGCGGCGATTTTTTGCGCCGTTTGATTGTTATCGCCCGTCAGCATAACCGTTGTGCAGTGAGCGGTTTTAAGCCCGTCTATGGCTTCTTTGGCGTCTTCTTTAAGTTCGTCGGCTATTTCTATATCTCCTACAAATTTGCCGTTCAAAGCCACGTAGACAACCGTACCGCCGTTGGATTTTTTGTAATCTATGCCGCGCGCCTGCATAAGTTTTTCGTTTCCGCACAGTATCACGCCTTTGTCGCATTCGGCTTGTATGCCCATTCCGGCAATTTCCGTAACGCTTGCAGTGGTATCTGCCGTCACTTTGGAGCAAATTGAAAGAGCAATGGGGTGATTGCTGTACTGCTCGGCAATCGCCGCGATTTTCAGCACATTTTCCTGCTCGGCTTGCGGATATACCGACGTGACTACAAAGTTGCCTTTTGTCAAAGTGCCTGTTTTGTCAAATGCAAAAGTGTCAGCCTTGGCAAGAACTTCCAAATAATTGCTTCCTTTTACCAGTATTCCCTGTTTGCTTGCTGCTGCAATTCCGCCAAAAAATCCCATCGGCACGGAAATTACAAGCGCACACGGGCAGGATACGAACAAAAACATCATTGCATGGCGCAAACTTGTTGTCCAACCGGTGTTAAGCGCCGGGATCAGCGGCGGAATAACGCCGATAAGCACTGCAAGCGCAACAACAACGGGAGTGTAAATGCGGCTGAACTTCGTGATGAAGTTTTCGGCAGGCGCTTTTTGTTCGGTTGCGTTTTCCACCAAATCCAGAATTTTGGAAACGGTGGAGTCGTCGTATTTGCTAGCGGCTCTAACGTAAATCACACCGTCCAAGTTTATGCAGCCTGAAATCACGTTTTCGTCTATTTTTGCCGCTCTCGGCACGCTTTCGCCGGTTATTGTCGATGTGTCCAAGTGACAACTTCCGTCAACTATCACGCCGTCCAACGCAATTTTTTCACCGGCTTTAACTATGAAAATCTCGCCCGGTTCAATCTCCGACGGGTGAACTTCAATTTCCTGTCCGTCGCGTACAACCGTTGCTGATTCCGGGCGAATATCCATCAGTTCGGCAAAGCTTTTGAGGCTTTTGCCGACGGCATAGCGCTGAAACAGTTCTCCTATTTGATAGAGTAGCATAACCGCTACGGCGTCGGCGTATTCGCCTATTGCAAATGCGCCTATGGTTGCAACGGTCATCAAAAATTCTTCGTCAAACAGTTGTCCGTGGCAAATTTTAACAACGGCTTCTATGATCACATCGTAACCGATAAGCAAAAATATTGCCGCAAATATGCCCAGTTGCCACCAGTTGTTAATAACATCGGTCAGTTTAAGAACAAGGGCAACAGCGTATAGCACCGCCGAAACGATAATTCTGGTTAATGTCTTTTGATTTTTTGTCATGGCTAAATTTTAAGTTGGCATTCCGGTTCGATTTTTTTGCAAACCGCACGAACTTCCTCCAATAATTTGTCGCTGTTTTCGTCGTCCAAAACCAAAGTCATCTTTTGGAACATAAAGTTGACCGAAGCATCCTTAACACCGGGGATTTTTTTGATGCCTTGTTCCATTTTCATAGCGCAGTTTGCGCAGTCCAAATCTTTTAGTGCAATAACTTTTTTCATTTTCCTACTCCTTTACGTGTTCGAGTGCAAGGTTAATTATTTTGTAGACGTGGTCGTCGTCCAAGCTGTAGTAAACTTCTTTGCCTGCGCGTCTGTTTTTAACAAGTTTTGCTTGCCGAAGTATGCGCAATTGGTGGGATACTGCAGACTTGGTCATATTCAAAACCGTGGCTACGTCGCATACGCACAATTCTGCTTGTGATAGTGCGGTAAGTATTCGTATGCGCGTGGAATCCCCAAAGATTTTGAACAACTCCGCTGCGTCGTAAAGCAAATCTTCGTCGGGCAAATCCGCCGATACCTGTTCAACCACCTCGTTGTGAACGTGTTCGTATTCGCAAACGTTTTCGTCTATCATAATTGCCTCCATGAACAAACAATTGAATAATTGTTCAACTGTCGTTAGTATATGCCATTGCATATGATATGTCAAACCTTTTTGCATAGTTTTTTCAAATATTTTTTAGATGCGCTTCAAGTGGTACAATGAAGCGGACTCCTTGCCGATAATTATTGTTAGTTACAGCAGTTTATAAAATAGAGTGCAGTAGTGGTATTATTTAATAAATGCGGTAGACGTACTGTTAAGTAATATGGAAGAAAATCACAAATGGATAAACCTGCGAAAGACACGAATAAAATAGCCGACGCTCGCGGTGAGGTCTTGCTGCTAAACATCGAACGTGTGAGTCGTACATTTGTAACGTAGTAGCGAG
This sequence comes from uncultured Clostridia bacterium, assembly GCA_934294965.1. Classification (GTDB taxonomy): domain Bacteria; phylum Bacillota; class Clostridia; order Christensenellales; family CAG-314; genus Fimimonas. The sequence goes on along the minus strand of CAKRAM010000040.1, from coordinate 132 downwards.
CGGTGTGTTATTGAGTAATAAGGTAATTTGCAATGAAGTTGTGTTGGGAATAAATAGTAAAGCAAAAAAATAGTTAAGGTATAAAGTCGTTATCGGCACAAATGATTGCCACACCCTAGTGACGGTACTCAA
>CAKRAM010000039.1 GCA_934294965.1 uncultured Clostridia bacterium | reverse complement strand
CCTTTTTGTTCGTCATTGACAAGTGTCGGCGGCTCGGCATTGAGTCGCAAAAAACAAGATTGACAAAGTGTAGTCAATCTTTTTTTTGTTCCTTTTGCATTCGCCGCCTAATTGCGTTGCCCGTAGTGATGACGAAATAATGTAGCGCTCCGCTTTGCTTCGCTTACCGCCATATATGCCGGACGAGTCCCGACGGGTAGACCATCAAGGCACACGCAAAAGGAGCGTATAAAATTCCGCCGCGTGTGTCTTTTTTATGCAAAACAGGGGTAAATTGTCGTTTTATGGCAGTTTAACATTTTTATTGTTTCTTTGCGTATCGCCGTAGGGATTAGTTCTTCACTCGCTTTGGAAAATCGCAAAACCTTAACGATTACGCAAAAAGGATTTTTGCACGATATCCCAATAGGTGAGTACCTTGAAGTATTCGCAGATGTGAGAATCCTGTCGGAGTAGGAAATTAAATCCATCCTGCCGGACGGGATATATGCTTTTCCCTAATCGTGGCGGGTAGAAATAACCTTACGATCTACGTCCATTTGTGTTTGAAGCCCGACTTCCGACTTGTTTACTTGACAAAATAAACAATATATGACATAGTTATTATAACATTATAGACGAAGGAGGGAAAGTTTATGCCAAAAAAATATGTATATACAGGTAGAATCAAACATTACTGCTCTTGCTGTGGCAAACTTCTGAAAACAGAATGGAATGGTCGGTACGAAAGCGATCTCTCCTCGGTTATGCAAGTCGATTCCGACGGTTTCGCGATCGTCCGTGACCGTTTGTGCGGAAAATGTCAGCACGAAGAAAACGCTATAATAATTAAAAAGACCGGCAAAGTCTTTAAGTTTTTGGCGATCGCCGTCATTGCGATACTTTTGATAACCGGCATAGTTCTTGCCACAGGTTACCTTTTGAACAATGCGGTTTTCGGGAACTCCGACCTGTTGAAAAAAAGTTTTGACAAAAAGCTCGAACAGTTTGAAAAAGATGAGCGAAAAAAAGAATATAACGACGGTTGCGAAACAGTAGCCACTGCTATCAAAAAGTGCTTTTCCTCAAATGATTATACCATATATTATTACGGCGAAAACGGAAAAGTCGAGATTACTAAATACACCGTAGCAAACACGACTTTGTACTCTTTACAGTTTGATAAAGATTACGGCAAATACGCAAACAAGACTTATGTCATCAAAGACAACGTAATCTACGAAAACGGTGACGAAAAGTTCGCTTACCATGCCACAAGTGAAGGCTACGCCGATCTGAAAGAGGCGCTCGAATCCTATCTGCCGGAATATTCTTTCAAAACGGATATCTTTTCCTCCCGCGCAAGCATAAGCGATGAAACGAATGTGATCACGGACGTTCTCTATTCCTCTTTGACTACCGTTTACAGCAACTACGACAAGAGCAAATTGTACTTCAAGAGTTCAAATGTGTTTTACTACGCTTCTTTCGACGAAGCGAGCAAAGGCAAAACCATTTCATTCCCGAAAGAAAGCGAATACTCAGTAAAATAAATATTTTTCGAAGTGAAATTGCTAAATCTGTTCAAATCCCCATGGACGCCTACTGTGTTTTCGTCCTAAAAAGACGTTCCTTTTTGTTCGTCATTGACAATACCCTGAACCTTTTGGTTTGTGGTATTTTTTTGTGCTTTTTTGCAAAACGGATAGTGTATGGCGCAATTCGCAATAGATATGGCTGTTTCATGCCGCTGCAAATCGCCGGAAATTTTCCCCAAACGCATTGGGAAACGCTGGTTTGTTGCAAATTTGGCGCGGGTAACGGCGCTCTGCCCGAAGTGGTGCAATTTGTGCATTTCCGCTTCCGATTTGCTGCAAATAAGGCGCAAAACAGTGCATACGTAGTGTTTTATATGCACAGTATAAATCAAATGCGAAAAAATAAACAATTTTTTCAATAATTCTTTCAATTCTTATTGCTTTTTTGAAAATACTATGCTATATTTAAGTATGAAAAACAAAATCATGTTTTTCATAACGATTTTTTTCGTCAAAAATTGTCGCACATAGTTAAAATAACTGCGTTGTATGCGGCACTTACGGCGAAAATCGCAATACTACGGAGGTATGTTATGACGATATTAAACACTTTTGTCGGTTTGTTGCTTTCGGAATTTGTTCCCGTTTGGCAATTTAGCGTTGTCGGCGTAGTTTTGGTCGGATTCTTGGCATATTGTATTGTCAGCACCGTTAAATACTACAAAACGCACGATTTGCCTTGCAAAAAGCAAGAACAAACCGTAGTAACACAAGAAGAACCCGCTGCCACGGTGGCGCAGGAAGAAGCAGTAGAAGAAACGCCGGCGCAACCCGAAGCAGAACCCGTTACGGAACAAGCCGCTGCCGAAGAAGCAGAGGAAGTTACGGAAGAACTGGTTGAAGAAGCAACCGAAGAACCCGTCGAAGAAGTCGTGGAAGAAGTTGTTGAAGAAGCAACCGAACCCGCTCAAGAAACTGTGGAAGAAGTTGTAGAAGATAAACCCGCTGCCGAAGCCGAAGAAAGCGACGGTGAAGAAAGCGAATCGGAAGACGACGGCGAAGAAAGCGGCGAAATGGTCGTTCAAGGCAAAGTCGTTGTTGTGCGCTATTCCAAGTCTTTCATGGCAAAACTTTGCGGCGCAAGCGAAGAAACCAAAATTTACTATCAACGCATTACGGATAGATTTTTGTCCTATCGCAAAGTCAACTCCCGCGTGAGTTGGGCTTACACCGCGTTCAACCGCGGCCGTACCGCTCTTGCAAAAATGGTTATTCGCGGCAAAACGTTGCGCTTGTATTTGGCTTTGGATGCCGACGAAGTTGCAGATAAATACTATGCAACCGACGTTTCCGACAAAAAGAAGTACGCCGCTACGCCTTGCTACATCAAAGTTAAGTCCGAACGTGGTTTGAAGTTTGCTTTGGAACTTGTAGATGCAGTTTGCAACAAGTTCGAAATTCCTTTCCAAAAGGAAGTTACCGTAACTTCGGAAACAAAATTCGAAAACGAACCGATGGATCGCCTTATCAACAAAGGACTTATCAAAATCAAGGTTATCGACGGCGAAATTACTCCGGAAGCAACACTCGTAACCGAAGCATTCTCCATGCGTAAGTAACGGTTTGCTCCGAAAACTATCGTCAACAAACAACGAATATACCGCTGCATTGCATTGGCTTTGCAGCGGTTTTTGTTTTGACATTTGCCGCGCATTGTGGTAGTGTATTGTCGTGCCAAAGTGATGCAATCACAGTTAAGCTTTAACTGCGTCGCATTGTCCAAAATACAAAATTTTGGTTTATTCTCGTTGCACTTTCGGAGGAAGCAATGAACTTTACCTTTTCGTTTCCGTCAAAATATAAGGGCAAATTTGCCGACACTCTTAAGTTAAAACTTCGAGCCTTCGTTTGGACGTTGATAATCGCCGCCGTGCTGTTGGTAGTTTCGGTCATAGTGTTGTTTGCTATGAGCGATTTTACTTTCGGCGGTTCAAATAGGTTCACGGTGGGGCTTTTGCTGTTTTATGCATCGTTGCTGCTTGTCGTAGCATCGCCGTTCGTGTTGCTTTTTGCCGGCATAAACGTAGGATTGCGCGGGCAAATTACCGTCAGTTTCATTTCGGACGAAACGGGCGAGTGCAATTTGACGTTGCAAGCGGTGCGACGCGGTAAGCCGTACTGCACGTCGGAAAGAATCAACCTTATCGAAGTGGAAAAAACGTACGCAAAGATTGCCACGCTTAACGGGAACACCTACGTTGTGCCTTTCGGGTGCATATCCGAGGAGAATCGCCAAAACGTAATTGCACTGGATAAGCAAATACGTAACGCGCGCGCACAGAGCGTTCGAAACTAAATTAGAGAAACAAAAAAGGTCGCTGCCGATTTTGGCAACGACCTATATTTTTAGATGTTTTATTTGCCCGCGTCCGTTTCTACGACAACTTCAACTTGCACTGCGGCCGTGTTTTGTTCTTCCTGCAAGTACTTGTTCACAAGCGCTTCGTATTCTTCTTTTGTCAGCACGCTGTAATTGTCGTACAACGCCTTAAGTTTGGAAATGCGTTTTGCCACGGCGGAGTTTTCGGCGTATTCGTTTTGTTCGGTTTCTTCAACCTCAATTTCGTCAATTTGCGTCAACAAGACGTTGCTCATATCGTCGGCGGAAACAATAGCGGGGGCTTTTGCAAAAATGCAAATCAAAATCACGGTGAAGTTGACAACGAAAAACAATCCGAACGCTACGGCAAACAGCCACCACCAAGCAATTCCGTTTGCGCGCAATCCCAGCGTCAAAGCGCATGACGAAGCAGCAACCACCAGTGTAGCGGAAAGTGCAAAAGCGTTTCCCACAACGTACTTAACTTGCGAGCCGTTATCCTTGGAGAACAAAATCACTGCGGCGCACAGCGACAAAACCGTCGGCATTGCGTAAAACAGCAAGTAGTAGGGCAATGCGTAGTCGCTTTGCAGGTTAAACGTTTCCAAAACCGTTAGGGTTGCCTTGTAAACGTTGCCGATAATTCCGTAATCGGAAGAGCCTGCAATCGTTACCGAAAGCAACACGGCAATAGCGGCTGTAATCGCCGCCGAAATCGCAGTCAAAGAGGCAGTAAAAATTTGCGTCGATCTACGTTTCGTCATCGAATTCTCCTTTTAAGAGCAATTGCTCATTCGATATTGTTACGATTATAATACATTTTTCGACAAATTGCAATGTATTACGACAAAATCGACAAAACTATTGTTCGCTTGGTTCAAATATCTCGGCGTCGGGCAAAACAAAGTCTTTCAAAACGTAGTTGTTTTTGTCTGCACCTACCAGTGTTGCCTCTATGCCAATCGATCTTGCGCCCGGTTCGGAGTCGTCGAAGCGCGCTTCCATTCCTCCAATTGCAACGTTATCCCCCGGCAAAACGCCCACAAGCGTTCCAAGGCTGTTCAAAGTTGCTTTTGTCGTTCCGTCGTATGCTTTGTTTTTGGCGGAAATTCCCACAACCGAAAGCGGCTTGGGCAAAATTTTGCCGACAATTTCCCCTTCTAAAACGTAGTTGGATGCGTCGCGCCCTTCAAGTCGCACGTTGGTTGCAACAATAGTTTGTTCGCCTGCGTTTTTGTCGGCAAATTTGGCAAAGTCGCACACGGCAACGACGTCGTCCCCTTCAATCACGCCGCACAACTTAAACATCGTTTGACATTTGTCTGTTTTGTCGTATGTTTTGTAAACTTCGCATGCCGAAACAGCCTTGGGCAAAACGGTAAGCGTGGCGGAGTGGCTCTCAACTTCGTAGTCCTTGTACTTGCAATCGCCGCACACGTCAATGGAGTACGTGCCTACCGCAATTTTACCTTCGGCATCGGTGCAGGCGCAAGTCCAATCGTTGCACGGTTCGTCGCAATCCAAAAATCCTTGCGCATCGCAACAGAATTCGGGCAATTCGTCGCCGTAAGTTATCGTTTCGTCCTGAGCAATAACGTCAAGTTTGGGCGGTAACACGTTCATTTGCACGGTTTTTTTGAAAGATTTTCCAATCCTTGCTTCCAAAACGTGCGTTCCGCAGTTGACCGGCGTGTATTCCACCGTGTTTTCGCTGCCGACCACGTACCTGCCGACCTGTTGCCCGTCCACAAACCAAGTTACCGTTTCGCCTTTCTTCATAGGGCGGTTGGTTTTGTATTCCAGCGTGGTTGCGCTGCCTCGCCTAACTTCCTCGGCGGTTACTATTTTGCCTACGTATCTGCTTCCGTTGTTTGCGGCAATAATCATCCAAACGAACATCATTGCGATGATCACCAGCGCGATTATTCCCACTATAACGTCGGATTTATCCTCGTAGTAGTTGTTTTTTGAAGATTTGCTCATAAGTTTACCTCCTGTTTGCGTTTAGTATGTTTGTTCTTTGCCCTAGCTATGCGGCAAACCGTTCAAAATGCAATCATGCGGCAAAACTCTTGTGGAACCAAAACGATTTTGCAATCCAAATACACAAATAAAGCGGCTTTAATTTGCAATATAGTGCGGCTATTACCGTGCCGCATAATAGCAAAGAAACATAGCGGCGTAACAAATTTCCTTATGTGTTTGTGCGTACGTTGCAGCGTCCGACAAAATGTGTGTCTGTCTGATTGGCTTTGTCGCCGACAAAATCGTGCGCAAAATATGTTTGTTTATCTTAAAAACAAAACGCGACGGGTTGACGATACGCCGATTTAGTTGTATAATTTATTAGTACATATAGGTCTTTCTCGCGGCAAGATTTTCGTTACGGAGGTTAAATATGAAAATTTTACTTTTGGCGGACGTAAAAGGTCAAGGCAAAAAAGGCGAAATTGTCGACGTGTCCGACGGATACGCAAACAATTTTCTAGTCAAAAAAGGTTTGGGCAAGGTTGCCACGGCCGATACAATCAATTCGGTGGCAATTCACCAAAAAGCGGTGGAGCGTCAAAAAGCCGAAGAAAAGCAAGCTGCAATCGACGCGGCAAAAAGACTTAACGGCGCAACGGTCACAATCACCGCTCCCAAAGGCGTGCAGGGCGGCAAAATGTACGGCAGCGTAACCGGCAAGGAAATTGCCGACGAGCTAAACAAAATGGGCTATACCGTGGATAAAAAGCAAATCGTCATGGGCGGTCCGATTCGTTCTTTCGGCACGTACAAAATCACTGTAAAAATGTACGCGGAAGTTTCTTCGTCCATAACCGTCGTCGTGGAGTAGCGCGCGTTTCACGGTCGTTTGCTTGCAATACGGTTTTTTGTCCGTCTTGGCAAAAATTGCATGCGCGGTGGTATTCATCTTGGGCGTTTGGTCCACACTAGAAGCACAGGAGGTGTGGCATGAAGAAAAATCAAACCATCATGTGCGACGTGTGTGCCTGCAAGCACCACAACAAAACTGACAGTTGTTGCAAGTTGTCCAAAATTACGGTAACTCCCTGCAAGGATTGCGACACGGCTCACTATTGCAAAGACTACGAAGAAAAGTAGGCAGTTACGCTTTGAACTTTCGTGGTCGTAAGCGCACCCAAGAGCCGCAGAACGTCGTTATCGTCGCTCGCTGTACGAGTCAATCAAGTACAGCATCGCAACGTTGCCAAATCCTGCAACACTTTGGTAAACTTACAACTGCTATGCACTTTGTGTGACATCGAGCATTAAGAAAATAATAATGCTCTACCTTTTAACGGGATTGCCTCAAAGTAAAACTTGTTTTGGACACACAAAGTACGGGGAAGTTCAAATCTCCACTGCCTAGGCAGTAGCAACAGCGCTTGTTTGAAGAACGGGCGTGGCAAAGCACTCGTTGCAAATGCGGCATCGAACATTGGTGCCGCTTACATATTTTTACGCAAAGGATACATATATATCGCTATGATTAACGTTATCGGTGCCGCAAGTTTGCTTATGGGTTACGATTGGCATCAATTTTGGATTTTTGTCGCAATCGTTTGCCCGCTGGTAGGGCTGGCAGGCTTCATTGACGCGGTTGCCGGCGGCGGCGGGCTTATTTCCCTTCCGGCATATCTTATTGCCGGGCTTCCTGCAGATATGGCAAAGGCAACCAACAAACTGTCCTCCGGACTTGGCACTGCCGTAGCCACCGTTCGTTATGCGGTAAAAGGCTTTGTCAACTGGAAAATTGCGCCTTTTTGCATCGCGTTTGCTCTGTGCGGCTCGTTTTTGGGTGCGGAGTTGACCTTGCTCATCAGCGATACTGCTTTCAAAATTGCAATGCTTGCCATTTTGCCGATAGTTGCCATCATCGTGCTTATGCCCAAGTCGCTGAGAGAAACTCCCCTAAAACCGGCGTTTTCCTTCCCGGTTACGGCTGCAATCGCATCGGCAATTTCGCTTGTAATAGGCGTGTACGACGGTTGTTTCGGCCCCGGAACAGGCACGTTTATGCTCATTTTGTTCACGATGGTGGACAGAATGACGCTTGCCGACGCCAACGGTTTGTCCAAAATAGCCAATTTTTCCACCAACGTAGCGGCAAACATACTGTTTATCGCTCGCGGATACACCTTTTTGTTTTTGGGAGTTATCGCCGGCGTGTTCGGCATCGC
>CAKRAM010000038.1 GCA_934294965.1 uncultured Clostridia bacterium | reverse complement strand
ATACTGCCCCCTAGTCCCAAGAACTTTTTGTATGCCGCAACGGCACTTTCGCCATCGCGCAAAATCTTTTCGGCTATGCATACTGCCGAGATGATGCCTGTTGCGTACTTATACACATAGAACGCGCGGTAGAAGTGAGGAATACGAGCCCATTCGTACTTGATTTCGTCGTTATGGTTGACCGCTTCGCCGTAGTACATTTTGTTGAGTTCCAAGTACTTTTGGCACATAACTTCGGTTGTGAGCGGTTGACCGTTTTCCACCATTTCGTGCGCGATTTGCTCAAATTCGGCAAACATAGTTTGACGATACATCGTTGTGCGGAGCATGTCCAAATAGTACTGCAACAAGTACTTTTTGACGTTTACGTCCTTTTCGGTTGCAAGAAGGTACTTTAGGAGCAACACTTCGTTGCAGGTGGACGCAACTTCGGCAACGAAAATTTTGTAGTCTGCCTTGGCTAACGGTTGAGTTTTTTCGCTGTAGTACGTGTGCATGGAATGCCCCATTTCGTGAGCAATCGTGAAAATATCGTGAGTGGTTTTTTGATAGTTCAAAAGCATGTAAGGGTGAACGCCTGCCACACCCATACTATACGCACCTGTGCGTTTTGTGGGCGTTTCGTGAACGTCTATCCAACGATTTGCAAAGGCTTGGCGAACAACAGCCAAATAGTCCTCACCCAAAGGAGCAAGTCCCTTCAAAACAAGTTCGCAGGCTTCTTCGTACTCGCAGGAGATATCGGCGTTTTCGAAAATAGGCAGGTACAAATCGTACATATTGAGCGTTTCCACCCCTAGTTGAGATTTGCGAAAAGCAATGTACTCATGAAGGGGCGCAAGGCTTTCGTGCGTGGACTTGATAAGATTGTCGTACACGGCTCTGTCCACTTGTTCGTAGAACAATGCCTTTTCCATTGTGGAACCGAATTTTTTGGCTTTTGCGTAGAACCAATCGGCGCGAACGCTGCCCTCGTACAAACCCGCAAGAGTGTTGATTACCGAAACGTAGCCTTTGTAATACGTTTCGAAAGCAAGTTTACGCACTTGTTGATTAGGATGCTGCAACAGCATGGAATAGGTGCCGTGTCCCAATTGCACTTCTTCACCGTCAACGGTGATTTTGCCGAATTTAATGTCGCCGCTATCCAAGCGGTTGAACACTTCGTGGAATTGATCGGAAAAACTGCCGACGCCTGCAAGCAACGTTTCTTCCGACTCGGAAAGAATGTGAGGTTTGCCTGCAATAAGGGTTTTGATTGTTACGTCGTAGTCGGAAAAATCCGGATCAGACAAAAGACTGTTAAGATATTCGACGGGTTGAGAGGACAACTCCGGCGAAACAAACGCCGTCGCTTCGTAAAAGTCTGTTATCATGGCATATATTCTGCCGAAACGGGATTGGCGTTCGGCATCTTGGCTGTCCTCGTTGTAACTCATGGACGCGTAGCAATAAAGTTGTTGTGCTTTGAGTTCAACTGCTTCGTTTGCCCTCAAAAATGCCCACAGATTTTGTTTATTACCCAATTTACCTTTGTATTCCACAAGCGAAGGATAGTGCTTTGTAAGCGCGGCAAACGCCTCCTCCCACTTTTCCGGCGTTTGGAAGATGTCACCCAAATTCCATTTATACTTTTCAGGTATTTCGTTACGATTTGTGTATCCCATAATACTCTCCTTTTTGCAGCGAATAACGCCGCTCGAAAAACTTTGTGAGAAAATTATATTCTAATTGCGCTGTTCCGTCAATCACTTTGCCCAAGGCAAAATGATTGCATTTTTGTATCACTTACTTTGTCCGAGGCAAATGATTGTTGTTAGTTTTGTCAATTACTTTGCCGATGCAGTTGCAACGACAAAAGTAATTGTTGATTTTGAGCCAATTGTATTCTTGCGCCGTTTGGAAGGCAAAATCACCGATTACTCCGAACACAAAGCAACGACGGGATCTTTTTTGGCTGCCGAGCGCGAAGGAATGATGCCGGCAATGAGCGTAAGCAACATGCTGATTGTCACCAAAATTGCGGCAACTCCGACGGGCAACGAAGCCGACAAAGTCGCAATGCCCGTGAGCGAGTGCAAAATTAGGTTGATCGGTATGCACAAAAGGTAGGTTACCGACACGCCCAAAAGCCCTGCAGCAAGACCGATGATGACCGTTTCGGCATTGAACATACCCGAAACGTTGGCTTTGCTTGCGCCGATTGCGCGCAAAATGCCTATTTCCTTGGTGCGTTCCTGCACGGAGATGAGCGTAATTACGCCGATCATTATGGACGAAACGATAAGCGAAATGGACACAAATGCAATAAGCACGTAGGTGATTACGTCCACTATCGTTGTTACGCTGCTCATAATAAGTCCAACGTAGTCCGTGTACTCTATTTTGCGTTCGGCGGAAACGGTTTTGTTGTATTCGGCAATATCCGCCTCGATAACTTCCTTGTCAGCAAAGGCAACCGCGTACAAACTGATGGATGAGGGGTTTGCCAAATCGAAGTAGCCGAGTTTTGCCAAGTTATCTTCGTAGGTCGAGCCGGAAAACTCCATAAAGTCGTCATAGTAACCGAGAGCGATGTTGTCGTCGGAAATTTCCGCGTTGAATTTGGATATAAGCGCGCCGCTGACGATATCCGGCTTGAGTTCCTCCAACTTTTGTTGTGCGTACACTTCCGCATAGGACATGGAAACGAATTGAGCATAGTAGTTTTCCACCTGTTCGTCGGTTAGGTTGTCTACGTTGATGATGGATTGATACTGCGACGGAATAAGTTTTTTAAGTTCGGCGCGCAGGTCGCCGCTTGCCTTGGCTTGGGCAACTTTTTCCGCAACGTAGGCTGCCGTTTGAGCCGCAGTTGGAGTGCATTTTATTTTTACGATGAAGGTCATTTGATCTTCCGTGGACATGCCGTTGACGTAGTCGCGAAAGTTTTGGGCCTTTTCGGCGTCCGACAGGTTGTTATCCTTAAAATACAATCCGGTGAGAATGTCGATATTCTTTTCCGCCATTTGGTCTTTTACAAGTTGACTTTTGGCGGCTTTGTTTACCACGTACTCAGTAAGCGCTGTTGTGTAGCACACGTTGCCGGCAAGCATGTGGGATGTGGAATCGTCGTTGGGACGAACAATGCCCACTACTTTGAGTTCCGCACCGCTCTTGGCGTCGTCGTACAACGCGGCAAGTTTGGTTTTGTCTTCGGCAAGATTTTCATAAGTTCCGTCCGCCGTTTTGGAGTACAATTCGTAGTTGAACAGCACTTTGTAGCGCAAACTTTTGATTTTCTCAAAAGTCCACTTCTTTTGAGTGCTTTCTTCCACGGGTTCGCCGTTTTGAGCGGCTTTGATAATTTCCTCGATTTCCGCACGGGATTTTAGTCCCATGGCGTACAGCGTCATATCGTCGATTTCGTTATTTTTGTCCACAACAAGCACAATTTCGTCGTAGTTGGTGGGCCATCTTCCGCCCTCGTCTACAAATTCGTACTGACTTTTTACCACGTCGGCAACAAGATTTTGACCGTCGATTGAGGGCAAGAACTCCTGCCACATTGACATTTGCATGCCGTTCATCATCATCGACGACAATACAGAGTTTGTGCTTCCCATTGTGGTGATATCCACGCCATACAAACTTTTTACCATTTCGCCGACAAGTTCGCCTGTATCGGCGCGGAGAATTGTTCCGTCCACGCTCTTGGTGTAGACCATCATGTCCAAATCGTAGGTATAATGCACGCCGGAAAGCGACTGCTTAAGTTTGCTATCGGGTTTGGCAAGTTCGGCATCCAAGTGCTTTTTGTAGTTGCCTAGGTCGTTTTTCTTTTTCTGAACATTGGCAATGGAGTTTGTCATATCGTACAGCACCATTTTTTCGTAAATGGCGTCCCTATCGTGCGGATCTTTGGCGTGCGCCGCGCCGGTCATGATGCTGAACATTGCGCTTACGTCGGCAAAGTTTTGTTCGATGGTTATTGGGTACGAAGCAAGCGTATCTTCCTGAATGGCGGCAATGTAGTTATTGGTGCCTTGCGAAACGGCAAAAATAAGCGCAATGCCGATGATGCCTATGCTGCCGGCAAAACTGGTTAAAAACGTTCTGCCCTTTTTGGTGAACAAATTCCTGAGCGACAGCATGAAGGACGTTCCGAAAGAAAGCGACGGCTTTTTTTGCTTTTTGCCGCTTTTTTCCTCCTCCAAGCGTGCTTGATCCTTTTTGCGTTCTTCGGCAAGTTCCTTGTCGGAAAGCGGATTGCTGTCCGAAAGCAGGTTGCCGTCCAAAATGCGGACGGTTCTCGTTGCGTACTGCGCGGCAAGATTCGGGTTGTGCGTTACCATGACAACCAGCCTGTCCTTGGAGATTTCCTTCAAAATTTCCATAACCTGCACGCTGGTTTCACTGTCCAACGCGCCTGTGGGTTCGTCGGCAAGGATGATATCCGGATTGTTGACGATTGCACGCGCTATTGCTACGCGTTGCATTTGTCCGCCGGACATTTCCGAAGGCTTTTTGTTGTACTGTCCTGCCAATCCGACTTTGTCCAACGCTTCGATTGCGCGTTTGCGGCGTTCCTTTTTGCCTATGCCGGAAAGAGCCAGCGCCAATTCCACGTTGCCCAACACCGTTTGGTGAGGAATAAGGTTGTAACTTTGGAACACGAAACCGACGGAATGGTTGCGATAACTGTCCCAATCGCGATCGGTGAAATCCTTTGTAGATTTGCCGTTTATCACCAAATCGCCGTCGGTGCACTTGTCCAAACCGCCGATGATGTTAAGCATCGTGGTTTTTCCGCAACCGGAAGGGCCAAGCACAGCGACAAATTCACTACTGCGAAAATTGAGAGAAACGCCTTTGAGGGCGTCTACCGTAAGTACGCCCGTTACGTATTTTTTTGTTATCTTTTTAAGTTGAAGCATTCGTTTCACCTCCGTTTCGGCAAATCATCTTGCCTACGGTTGCCGAGCGACAACCACTTTGACTGCATTTTGACGAGTATATTATTTCTATATCGGCTGAAATGATACTTGAAAGATGAATTGAGAACAAAGATTTTTTTGATTTTTTGCCAAAATCACCATCTGATTTGGCGGTTTTGCTCAGCTAGAAACGCGTTGGCTTTGGAAAAATGTCCGCAACCGAAAAATCCGTGCGTCGCCGAAAGAGGACTGGGATGTGCGGCGGTTAGCACCAAATGTTGCTTGCCTGTGATAAGCGCGCGCTTTTCCTGCGCGTTGCGTCCCCAAAGCATAAACACCATGCCGCGTTCACGTTGATTTAAGTAGGATATTACCGCGTCGGTGAATTGCTCCCAGCCTTTGCCCTTGTGGGAATTGGGTTTGCCCTCCGCCACGGTAAGCACGGCGTTAAGAAGTAGCACGCCCTGCCTTGCCCAAGGAGTTAGGTCACCGCCGACTATTGCCGTTTTGTACCCGAGGTCGCCTTCTATTTCCTTGAAAATATTATACAAACTCATAGGAACGGGAACGCCCGGTTGAACGGAAAAACTCATTCCCATTGCCTGACCGGGATTATAGTAGGGATCTTGCCCCAAAATTACCACGTTTACGTCGTCGTATGCCGTTTGGTCGAACGCATTCAAAATCAACTTTTTGGGCGGATAGATATGCTTGACGGCATATTCCTGCAACAAAAATTGCTTTAATTGCGCAAAATACGGTTTGGAAAACTCGCCGTGGAACAATTCGTCCCAGCCGTTGTAATCTCGCACGTTATTGAGCGTATTCATAATGTTTCCTCCTTTCGTCCGCACGATGCGACGAATGCCGATTTTGCGGATATTAGGCAAGGCAAGCAACCGAACATACACCGACATGCGTACTTTAATAGTGATGCTAAACGCAGCCAACATAGACGAACAGCGTTAAAACGGATTAAAACGCAATTGCCACTACCTATGCCACACTTTTACGCAAAAAGTATACCATACTTGCTGTCTGCGCGCAATTTGTTTTTGGACGGAAAAATACAATTTATTTTGCACGGGCAACCGATTGACGCACACTTAAAACGGCTACGCCTGTATGCCGACCGAATTTTGCCACACGCAATACCGCACAATGAAGCTCGGCGAAGTTCAAGTTGCAAGTTGCCGACAAATCGTTAAAAAATCTACTGCAAGTTGCCGATTGCGTTGCAAAACACCAGCAATTACGCACAAAGTTTTGCCAAACGGAATAAATTGCATTGCAACAGCCATTTGAAGCATTGTGAAACGCAAACGATATTGACAAAGACTCGCCAAGAAAGTATAATAACGTTATGCGGCACAAACTTGCCGTTACACCAATGAATAAATTTTGACATACCGCCCATGTGGCAGTTACACGGAGAAAGAATGACAGAAATCGACAACACGACGATTGCTCCGCTTGAGAACAAACCGAAACGCGGACTTACAAGCAACGCGCTTAAACTGATTGCCATAATCGCAATGACAATCGACCACGTAACTTGGGTGATATTCCCGGGATTTTCCCACCACCCGATTGCAATTGTTTTGCACATTTTGGGACGAATAACCTGCCCCATTATGTGCTATTTTGTGGCGGAAGGTTTCTTTTATACGCACGACGTGAACAAATACACCGCACGGCTGTTTATTTTTGCGGCAATATCCCACGTGCCGTACATGCTGCGTTCGCAGGCATTTGTGAACTACGGATTTTTGGCACTTGTTCCGTTTGCAACGGGCAACGGATTTTGGGGACACGTTTTGGACCAAACCAGTGTAATTTGGTCGCTTGCAATCGGCCTTGTGATGCTACGCGTAAACGCCAGCCAAAAATTGAAAGATTGGCAAAAGATATTGCTTATTTTGCTATTGTGCGTGCCGGCGTTCCCGTCCGATTGGAGTTGCATTGCCTCGCTTGTGATTGCAACGATCGGAACATATCGCGGAAAACCGCTAAAACAAATTTTGTGGAGCATGTTCTACGTTGCCATTTATGCGATTGTTTACATTTTGGCAATGGACGTCGTTTACGGACTTGTGCAGTTTGGCGTGATACTTTCCGTACCGCTCATTGCCCTTTACAACGGACAACGCGGCATTAACCCCAAAGTGAACAAATTCATGAAGTGGGCTTTTTACATCTACTATCCTTTGCACCTGCTTGTTATCGGCATTGTGATTATCGTCACGGGGCAGTACGCCGCATAAGTTGTCCGATAAAGACTCGCTTTGCCCAAAGCCGAACCGCTACAAAATTTTTTACATGGTAGAATCATACCGTTGTCACCATAATTCGACAAATTTCGTATATTGAAGTAGACTGTTTAGTCAATATCGAAACGGAGGTAGAACCATGTTCAACGGATTGTTCAACGACGGCGGCTGCGGCGGCTGCGGAGACAACGGCGGCGTGTTGGGCGGTTGCAACTGCACTTGGATTTTGTTGCTTGTGCTGTTTTTGTGCTGCTGTGGCGGAAAAATGAGAAACTTTAACCTCAACGTCAACCCCACTTGCCTGCTTTTGATGACCGCCCTTTTGTTTTGCTGCGGCGGTTTGAAACTCGGCACTGACTGCAAATAGCCAAAACTACATAACCGCGCAAATCGGCAAACTGCCGTGAGCAAAAGTTATCGCCAATGAAACACATACAGACAAAAACGCGCACGTCCCTAGGGGCATGCGCGTTTAATATTATTGTGTTGATTATAACCATCCGCCTTCACTTATCAGGCGTTCATTTCTATTTACATAAACCTTTGCCGATTAATTAACCATCTTCTTATATATTGCCGATCTATACTATCTAGATTGACGAAAACCGGAAGAAAATATGCCTTTACTATCCTCAAATGCAACGCATTAAGGAAAAAACTCGTGTAAACATCCGATATAATTTGTTTACAACAACAAATTTGCAACTCGTTTGCTACACCCTGCTTTAACCGACTGCAAACTTACCGAAGTTGGGCTACACAAAACGGTTGCCGTTTTGTTTGACGATAGAAGGCAAACCACTGCTCGGCAAAGCCAACGAAGGATATTTTTAAGTCATTCGAGCAAACTTAAGAAAATTTCAAAAGCAAACGCGACTATTGAAAATTGCCGTTAAAATTGAAAATCAAGCACGTATGCCACTACTCGGCGGAGTCCTCGCCGTTTTCCAATTCCGTTTCCTTGTTGGCAAAGCCCTTGCCTAAAACTTCTTTTACCACTTCCACGTAGGCAAACGCCTGCGGATCGACGGTGTTAATCAGTTTGCGGGCATACGTCAGTTGGCTTTTGTTGATTACGCAAAGCACCAACGTTTTTTCTTCGTGAGAGTAGCCGCCAACAACGCGAACGTTTGTTGTTCCGTGTTTAAGTTTTTCGCTCAACACCTGTGCCATTTCCTGCGACTTGGTGGTTGTAATTTCCAACTCCAACGCGGTGGAAAAGCCGTTGAACAGCCGTTCTTGAACAACTTCGCCAATGAACATTGCCGCAACCGAATACACGAACAAGTTGACTGCCAACACGCCGTCGTGCTTGACAAAATACAACGCCAATGCCGAAAGAAACACGATGATGATGTTCGTGAGCAAAATTACGCGCATTGCGTAACTAGCACTTTTGCCCGACTTGGATTGGACTATAAGACCGACGATATCGCTGCCACCCGTGGACGCGTTTTGGGAAAGTACCATGGGAAGAGATACTCCTTGAAGCGCACCGCCCAAAAGCACCAAAATAACTTTATCCGCCGTTTCCGACGTGCCTCCGGAAAGCAATTTTTCCATTACGGAAGAAAGGTTAAACAAACGAAACGCAACCAATTCGACCGACAAAAACACAACGTACAAAAGCGTTTTTACGGCAAAGCGTTTGCGATAGTTGGCGAAACAATAAATGAGAATAGGCACGTTGATGGCAAGCACCCACATTCCTACCGAAAAATACCACTTTGCACTGTCGAAATTGCACAGCAAAATGTCCAAAATCGAGCCTATACCAAGCACGCCGCCGATAACCACGTCCGACGGAAGCAAAAAGGCTTCCAACGCCACGGAAGTGCATAAACTTGCCACAAACAGTATTGCGATTTGCTTTAAGTTATACAAAAATCTGTTCCTTTTCATTTGATTTTGTAACTCCTGTTAAATCCCGGACGAGAGAATACGTCGTAAACGTATTTTACAAAGGTGAATGCTTGCGGATCGTGTTTTTTGATGATTTGTTTCAATTTGTGCGCCTGACGGTACTGAACGATTACCATAATCATTTTCTTTTTCGGCTCATCGGGGCAAGTTTCCACGTTGAACTGCGTCAAACCGCGCTTAAACGTGGACAAAATTTCCTGCGACATTTGTTCGTATTCGGAAGTTACGATGAGGAACTTTTGGGAGTTATCCACACCGCGCAAAAAGATACCCATAATTTCTCCGCCCCAAATGACGAACAGCAACGAGTACAAAACAATCCAAATCGACTCGCCGTTCATCACCATAAGCACCACGCAACCGACAAAGCAAGTAGCAAAATTGGCAATTGTGATTATGTTGGACAAATCCCGTTCCGGATGTTTGACCGCAACTAGTTTTGCTACGATTTCCGTTCCGCCGTTGCTGCCGTTGTACAAAGAGCAAACGTACATAGACAACCCCATCAGCGTGCCGCCGAAAATGGCGCAAATAAGACGGGAAGCGTTGAACACCAACTTTGACGGCAAAATTGCCAGCGTTACGCTGCACACTATCGTTGCCCAAATGGTTTTGAACGTGAAGTCGCCTCTAAGTTTGATAAGCGAAACTATCAAAAAGGGCAAATTTAACACAAAGTACCAAACGGACATCATCGTTTCAAAGTTCAATTCGGGAAAAATAGCGCAGGAAACATAGGTTAGTACCGACGAAATGCCGCTAAAACCGCCTGCAACCAATTTTGCCGGATTGACGAAACAAAACAACGCCACACCGTTTATCATTGAGGCAAACGTTATTATAATGTACTCCAACAAATAGCGTGAAAACTTCTTTTTTTCTACAACTTCCATTGCATAATACCGTGCCGAAAACTTTGTCGGCGTGCCGTGTACGCAATTGTGCGCACACCCTGTCGTTTGTGATTTTTATTGACATTTGTCTGCCGCTTGCTACAAATTTTGCGCAAAAACCGACATATTTTGCACTTTTAAGCGCAAAAACGACGGAAGAAAAATCTATCCGTCGATGCTAAAATAACTATATACTTTTAACCAAAAAATGTCAATCGTTTTTTTGAGGCATTCTTCCCAGACAAACGGAAATATCCATATTGCCGTCCCGCTCGCATTGGACTGAAATTTGCCAACCGTTGGATTCGGCAATCCTCTTGACAGTTGCCAGCCCAAGTCCGTTGCCGCCCGTTTCTCTTGCGCGGCTGTCATCCTCGCGGAAGAAGCGTTCGAATATTTTTTCCTTATGCTCGGCAGGAACGTTACAACCGTCGTTGACGACACGCAAAACGACGTTTTTGCCGACTTTTTTGAGCGACAAACTTACAAACGTTGCGCTATACTTTACGGCGTTATCGGTAATCAGCATGGTTACGCGCCTTATCCCGTCGGCATCGGTCGTTAAACTGACATTTTGCTCCACGTCGATATCCAACTTTTTGCCGTTTTCAAACGCCAAAGGTTCAAATTCCAATGCAACGCTTTCCACAATTTGCGAAACGTCGCAAAGCGAGTAGGTAGGCTTACGCTCCTCCATATGCGCCAGCGTGAGCATTTCCGCAACCAGCAGACTCATACGTTCGGACTGCTGAACGATGTTTTGCGACCACTCGGACGAACCACAGTCCGCCTCCAACGCTTCGGCATTTGCTTTGATAATGGTAATTGGCGTTTTAAGTTCGTGAGAGGCGTCGGATATGAACTGTTTTTGTTTGTTGAAGGCAACTTCTACGGGCTTGACAACCTTGTAGGACAGCCACCAAACAATCCAAAACAGCACGAACAACGCGGCTACGGCAAACAAACACAGCGTAAGCGCAAACCGCCCTATCGTTCTGGCTTCGTTTTGCCTATTGCCGACGGCTATGGTCACCGTGAGTTCGGCTTGGTTGACTTTGGCGGCATAGTAGTAGTTGCCGCATTTGCCCAAAGTTATGTTGCCTTCCACGATGTTTTTGCCGACGACGTTGCCGTCCACGATTACGCAATTCAAAAAGTCAGAAACGGCTTTGTCGCTTTGGAAAATTTTAAGCAAAACCGCATCGCCGTAGTCCACTTCGTCCAGCGCGCCGCTTGGGTTATACTTGCAAACGATGTTGACGATTCTGCCCGATTCCGGACGCCAACCGCCGTGGTCTTTTACGTCCAACGAGCCGCGAAGCATTTTGAAGGCATCGCTTTCGCTGCGGGAATGGGTTGTTACCACGGTTGCCACAACGAAACATATCATTACGGCGGCAATCAATGCCATCGTTACCAAGATGAAGTTACGACGGGTTTTTTGAATCATTTCCGACCTCCGCGCGATAACCGGTGTTGCGTATTGACACGATTGTAACGTTAGATTTTACCGAAGCCAACTTTCTGCGCAAAAAGGAAACGTAGACTTCCACATTGTTGTACTCGGCGTCACTGTCAAATCCCCAAATTTTTTCGATTATCAAATCTTTGGGAAAAACTCTGCCATTTTCCTTTATCAGCATTTCCAAAATTTGGTATTCTTTTGAGCCTAGTTTTACGCTGCGTTCCCCGCAGGAAAGCACGTGTGACTCACAATCCAAAACCAAATCGCCAAAGGAAATTTTTGTGCCAACGTAGTCGCTTTTGCGGCGAGTAATGGCAAAAATGCGCGCGATAAGTTCGTCGCTATCAAACGGCTTGGAGAGGTAGTCGTCCGCGCCGCTGTTAAGTCCCTCTATTTTGTCGGCAATCTCCGACTTGGCGGTGAGCATTATTATCGGCGTGGAAATGCCTTTTTGACGCAAGCCTTGAAGAACCTCCACTCCGCTGAGTTTGGGCAACATCCAATCCAAAACGATGGCGTCGTACAACTGCGTGGAAGCGCACTCCAAAGCCGTTTCGCCGTCGTAAACGCTGTCGCTATCGATGCCTTTCTTTTTGAGTAGCACTGCAAGAGCCTTTGTTAGTTGTTTTTCGTCGTCAACGATAAGTACTTTCATTTTGCACCTGATTTTTCCGTTTTGTGACGTTATTGTAGTTTAGGCACATTGAATTTGCCTTGAATAGTAAAAATTATGCCCGCAAACGCGCACGAGCATAATCGTTTTACAAAATAGTTTGTCATTGTGGCTTTGCGGGCGTTTTCGGCACGGATTGCTGCACAAACCGCCCAAAGCCGCATTGCCATTTGCAAACAAGAGTTATTGTTTACTCACCGGCAATTACACGAGCAACGTGAACGCCGCTTGCCGACGCGTGGGAAAGAGAGTGTGTTACGCCGCTGCCGTCGCCGATCATGTCCAGTCCCTTGTACTTGGTTTGAAGATTTTTGTCCACGTCCACATGCATGTTGTAGAACTTGACTTCCACACCGTACAAAAGAGTGTCATCGTTGGCTGTGCCCGGAGCGATTTTGTCCAATGCGTACACCATTTCTATGATACCGTCCAAAATGCGCTTGGGAAGCACCAAACTCAAATCGCCGGGAGTGGCTTTGAGCGTGGGACGAACAAAACCGTCGTCTATACGCTCGGGTGTGCTTCTGCGACCGCGAATGAGATCACCGAAGCGTTGCACTATTACTCCACCACCCAACATGTTGGAGAGTCTTGCGATGTTTTCGCCATAGCCGTTGCTATCTTTGAACGGCTCGGTGAAGCGTTTGGAAACAAGCAACGCAAAGTTGGTGTTTTCCGTCTTTTTGTCCGCTCCTTCGTA
Source organism: uncultured Clostridia bacterium (assembly GCA_934294965.1). GTDB lineage: Bacteria > Bacillota > Clostridia > Christensenellales > CAG-314 > Fimimonas. The sequence continues at coordinate 11,527 of CAKRAM010000038.1, read as the reverse complement.
ACTGTGTCCGTTTACCGTAACTATGCCGTTGGTGTTTTCGTTTACGACGATTCCGTTGGGATTCATGCAAAACGTGCGAACGTCGTCCTCGAATTTTTCCGTGCGGTAGACAATTTTGCTTTCGTAAAGCTCGTCGGTTAGGTGCGCAAAAATTTGCGCGTTAAGTTCCACGCGTACGCCGATATCCACGCGGTTGCTGCTGATTTCAATGCCGAGTTTGCGGCAAATGCCTTCTATCCACTTGCTGCCGCTACGACCGACGGAAACGATGCAGTTATCCGCAACGTAGTTGCCGCCTGAAACGACGGAAAACGTGCCGTCCTTTTCGGCAACGATATCCGAAACGGGGGAATCGAAATAAAAATCCACCTTGTTTTTAAGTTCGTCGTAGATGTTTTGCAAAACGACGTAGTTGATGTCCGTGCCAAGATGGCGCACTTCGGCGTTCAACAGGTGCAACTTGTGTTGCAAGCAAAGTTTGGAAAAACGCGTGCCGGCAGTGCTGTACAACTTTGTTCCCTCTCCGCCCATTTTTACGTTGATACTGTCCACGTAGCGCATAAGTTCCAAGGCTTTTTCCTTGCCGACGTAGTCGTACAAGTTGCCGCCGAAATCGTTGGTTATGTTGTATTTTCCGTCGGAAAATGCGCCTGCACCGCCAAAACCGTTCATTATCGAACAGACTGGGCAGTTCATACATTTTGTGATTTTTTTGCCGTCGATGGGACAATGGCGTTTATCCAGTGCGTGTCCGGTGTCGAAAACGGCAATCTTTTTTCCACAGTTAGCCAGTTCGTATGCCGAAAAAATTCCGCCGGGCCCGGCCCCGACAATGATTACGTCGTATTTGTTCATATTTTCCTCCAAAGTGCAAGTGAATATTAAACGATTTTCTAAAAGTGATTTGACCTGCCTATTATACAACACGACTTTTGTTTAGTCAATTGCAAAACGCCGTCCTATACAACAAGCAACGATAACGACGCACTGCGGCGCTTGGGTGCGGTTACAACCACGGCGGGTTTGAATCGTAACTGCCTGGGCAGTAGGAATTGCCCTTGAACCAACCGCAAAAGTATGTTGCTATTCAGTCAAAACACATCAATTGCTACCGGCAATAGCCCAAAACAAACGATTACAAATTCTTTTGTTTAACACATGCGACACGTGGTGTTTTATTTAACTCTGTACCTATTGCCTATCGGTGCTGAAAATTGAATGACAAAAGGCAAAATCCACACTGACTTTGCCTTTGTTTTGTGTGTTATTGCGGCAAAAATTGCCGTTTAGGTATGTGTGCGCTTAACTAAGCCTAAATAGTCGTGAATACGTTAAAACGGGCTCAAACGCGTCGCTACTGCCTAGGCTTGCTCGAACAAATCTTTGCCAAACAATCGGTTAATTCCTTTTCAGAATACAAAAACTATCCGGCGGAAGCGTGCAGGTGTTTACACTTTGCCTGCCGGTGAGCAAATCTACATAAATTCCGTCCAACGGCAACACATAGTTGGTTTTTCCGCAATTGACGGCAACGACGACTTTGGTGTCGGTAGGCACGTGGCTGCGCGAAAAGGCATATACGCCCCTATCGGCAACCAATCGAACAAAGTCCCCATCGGAAAAGACCGCCATTTGGCGAAGTTCTCCCAGCCTGCGGTAGAAGTCCAACAGCAGTTTATTTTCCCGTCCCCATGGATAGCAACCGCGACAAAACGGATCTTTGTACCCTTCAGAACCGACTTCGTCGCCGTAGTACAAACAGGGGAAACCGAAAAATGTATATTGCAGCACCGCCGCGATTTTCAGCAGTTCCATGCCCCTGAAATATTGTTCGTCGGTAAGCTTTACGGTTGCGCCTTCGGCCTTATCTCCGCCGATTTTATCCCCTACAAGCAAAGTCAGAATGCGTTCGGTGTCGTGCGTGCCGAGTACGTTCATCAAGTTGTTGCGCACGTACGCGGGATAGTTGTTCAAAATGTCGAAAACGGTTTCGTCCAGTAGGCGTTCGTTGCCGCCCGCCACCAACCTGATTATGCCACGGCGAAGCGGATAGTTCATAACCGAATCCAACTGCGTGCCGTCCAAATAGTGCCGACGAACGCCGTAGTCGATTTTGTTTGACGCGTCCTCCCACACTTCTCCGATAATTGCGGCCTGACTGTTTTCCGCCTTGGCGGCTTCAACTATTTTGTCCAGCATACAGTCGGCAATTTCGTCCACCACGTCCAGTCGCCAACCGCTTGCGCCCTTACTCAGCCAATTGCGCACGATGCCGTGTTCTCCGCAAAAATAGTTTTGCGCGCCAGTGCTTGCGGCGTTTATGCGGGGCATAGTTTTGAAATTCCACCAACAGTCGTACGTTCCGTTTTCGTAAAAAGTGAACCAACTGCGATAGGGAGAATTTTTGTCGTTAAACGCGCCGCCGCTGCCGTACTTACCCTCGGCATTAAAATACTTGGAACTGCTTCCGACGTGGTTAAAAACACCGTCCAAAACTATTTTGATACCTTTTTGTTCGGCTTGCAAGCACAAATCGGAAAAAATTTGATTTGTGCCGAACATTGGATCGACAACCTCGTAGTCCTCGGTGTCGTACTTGTGGTTACTGTACGCTTTGAATATCGGATTGAGGTACAGCGACGTTACGCCCAAACTTTTTAGGTAGTCCAACTTTGAGGCAATACCCAAAAGGTTGCCGCCGAAAAAATCTCGATTGCGAACGACGCCGTCGCCTTCCTTGTAAATGGGTTGCTTGCCCCAATCCCGCATGATTTTGTCCTCGGTGGCGGTAACTTTGTCCACCGAACAAAACCTATCCGGGAAAATTTGGTACATTACGCCCTTGTTGAGCCACTCCACGACGGGATACTTGCGTTTGTGGCAAAACAAACGATACGGACGAACGTTGTCGTAGAACATGGAGGGCTTTTTGTCCTCGCCCACGCCCACGTAGCGCTCGTAGTCCACGCCGTCCATATAGAAATAGTAGTAGTACGAGCCTTTGCCCACTTCCACTTCGGCAACGTATTGTTGCCAATCGCCGTAACAAAAAGCCTCGTCTTGGTGCATTTTGAGTTTGAGTTCATGACTGTCGCCCTCCGGGTAAAGCACCACGTAAACGCAGGACGGGTTGACCTTTTTGTGCAGTTGCAAGCGAAGAGTGAATTTTTCCCCTTCGGCAACCGAGCCGACGACGCTTTTGTACAATGAGTTTGTGGGATCGAATCGAACGTAACGCATCAGTTCATTCTCCAAATTTTTTGCGCATATTCCTTAACTGCCCTATCGGCGGAAAATCTTCCCGATTCGGCAATGTTTACTAGCGACATTTTGTTCCAGCGGTCAAAGTCCGCATAGGCTTCGTCCATTTTGCCGACAGCCGACATATACGAAGCAAAATCGGCAAAACACATGTACGGATCGGCAATGTTGTTGCTGCGAAGCAAATAGTTTGCGATGTTTTGGAAAGTTTCGCCGGCAAAACCGCGGTTGAGCTCTTCCACGATAACGCGCAAGCGAGGTTGCTTGAAGTAGTACTCGGTGGAGTTGTAGCCTTTTGCCCAAGTTTCGGCAACTTCCGATGCGGTCATACCGAAAATAAAAATGTTGTCCGCGCCTACCGCTTGGCCGATTTCCACGTTTGCGCCGTCCAACGTTCCGAGCGTAACTGCGCCGTTTATCATAAACTTCATGTTGCCCGTGCCGCTTGCTTCTTTTCCGGCAAGAGATATTTGCTCGGACACTTCCGTAGCGGGCATAAGACTTTCCGCCATGGTTACGCAGTAGTTTTCCATAAACACCACGTTCAACTTTTTGCGAATTTGCGGATGGCTTTCCAAGTCCTTTTGTATGCAGCAAATAAGTTTGATAACTTCCTTTGCCACGTAGTAGCCCGGGGCGGCTTTTGCGCCGAAAATGAAGGTTTGCGGCGTTACGTCCAAGTTGGGATTTTCCTTCAAATCGTGATAAAGCGAAATTATTTTAAGCACGTTTAGCAGTTGGCGTTTGTACTCGTGCAAGCGTTTGACTTGTACGTCGAAACGGGTTTCCGGATCGATTACCACGCCGAGTTTTGATCTGGCCAGGTCGGAAAAACGGCGTTTGTTGTTAAGTTTGATTGCCGCCATACGTTCGTGAACGGTTTTGTCGTCGACAAAGGCATTGAGTTTTGTAAGGTTGCTTGCGTCGGACACAAAATCGCCTCCGATAAGTTCGCCGATGAGCGACGAAAGTTCCGGATTGGATTGACAAAGCCACCTGCGATGAGCGATTCCGTTGGTTACGTTGATGAACTTTTGCGGCTCGGCAAGGTAAAAATCCTTGAACAGCGTTTTTTCCAAAATGTCGGTGTGCAAAGCCGAAACGCCGTTTACGTGAGCAGAACACACTATCGCCAAGTTTGCCATACGGATTTGACCGTATGCCACGATTGCCATATCGCTGACCGTCTTAAAATCGTGCGTTTGCGCGAAGAACGCGCGGCAAGCACGCTCGTTGATTTCCACGATAATTTGGTAGATACGCGGCAACATTTGTTTTACCAAGTACTCCGGCCAGCACTCCAACGCTTCGGAAAGCACGGTGTGATTGGTGTAGGCGCAAACCTTGGTAACAAGCGACCACGCGTAGTCCCACGGAAGGCGGTATTCGTCCACGAAAATACGCATAAGTTCCGCTCCTGCCAAAGCCGGGTGAGTGTCGTTGATATGCACCGCAACCATACTTGGAAAACTATCAAACGTGCGATACCTTGCAATGTGATCGTGTACCACGTTTTGCATTGCCGCCGAAACCAAAAAGTACTCCTGTTTTAGGCGCAGCGCCTTGCCCTCTTGGTGTTCGTCGTTGGGATACAGCACTTTGGTTATCATTTCCGCTTCGGTTTGACGTTGCATTGCACGCATATATTCGCCTTGACCGAAAGTGTGAAAATCAAACGGCTTGTTGCTGCGAGCCGACCAAAGACGAAGCACGCCCACGGCGTTTGCCTCGAAACCGTCCACAACCATATCGTAGGGAAACGCTTCCACTTCTTCGCAATCGACTTGTTCGTAAATTGCGCCTTCGTTGGTCCACTTTTCCACCACTTCGCCGCCGAAACGCACCGTTTGCGCCTTGTCCGGGCGTTCTTTTAGCCACACTTCGCCACCCGGAAGCCAGTTGTCCGGAAGTTCGGTTTGCCAGCCGTCCACGATTTTTTGTTGAAAAAATCCGTACTCGAAACGCAACGAATGCCCCATGACGGGATAGTCTTCTTTTGCCAAACTGTCCAAGTAGCAGGCGGCAAGTCTGCCCAAACCGCCGTTGCCCAAACCGGCGTCCGGTTCGCACTCGTAGACGTCGGCAATATCTATTTTGTAGTATTTTTTGAGAGTGTCGGCAAACGAATCGGTCATTTGCATGTTGAACAAATTGTTTTTGAGGCTTCTACCCATCAAAAACTCCATAGAAAGGTAGTGAACCCGTTTGCGCTCCCTTGCTTTGTGTTCCTTGTTGAATGCCGAACGCTTTTCCAAAAGCATATCGCGAACAACCGCTGCGACGCATTTGTACATTTGCCCGACGGTAAGATCGGACGCGTTTACGCCATAGGCTTTGTTTGCGGCGCTTTCTATCATATCTTTTAGGCGAGATTTGCTTAAAGCAGTGCCGATTGTAGTAAGGTTACTCATATGGTTTTCTCCTTGATGGCGTTGTTGTGAGGCTTGTAAAAATACGTAGCCGACGAGGCCGGTACGGTAAGCTCGACGTAGCCGCTTTTGTCGCTGGAAAATGTTTGTTTTACGTCCGTTCCGCGTCCGCCGTACTCGGCGTTATCGCTGCACAAAACCATTTTGTAGTCCCCTGCCGAAACGGTCATGCCAAAATTGTAGTAGTCGTATTGGCTGAAATTAAACACCGCCAAAATCACGTTGCCGCGCGCGTCCTTGCGCTCGAACGCCAGCACGCTGTCTTTGTTGTCGTCCACCACTACCCAACGAAATCCTTCCCAAGAAGAATCGACGGCAAACAGCGGTTTATACTTTTTGTAGACGAAGTTCAAATCTCGCACGAATTTTTGATGCGAATCGTGCTTGGGATAGGACAACAACGACCAATCCAACTCCTTGTTTTCGTTCCACTCGTTCCACTGGGCAAGTTCCGCACCCATAAAATTGAGTTTTTTGCCCGGATGAGCGTACTGAAAAGCCAAAAGCGTTTTAAGTTGGGCAAATTTTGTGTCGTAGTCGCCAAACATTTTGGAAATGAGGCTGCCTTTTAGGTGAACGACTTCGTCGTGCGAAAGCGGCAACACAAAGTTTTCGCTAAAAGCATAGCACATGGAAAACGTAAGCTGGTTGTGCTTTTGGCTGCGCCAAAGCGTGTCGGTTTGCATGTAGGACAAAACGTCGTTCATCCAACCCATATTCCACTTGTAGTTGAAGCCCAAACCGCCCACGTAAGTGGGATGCGTAACCTTGGGAAACGCAGTGGATTCCTCGGCTATGAACAGTGCCGACGGGCAAAGTTCGAACACCTTGCAGGAAAGTTTGCGCAAAAAGTCGATTGCCTCCAAATTTTCCTTGCCGCCCCACACGTTGGGACGCCACTGCCCGTCCGCGCGGTCGTAATCGAGATACAGCATGCTTGCAACCGCATCGACACGCAATCCGTCAAAGTGAAACTCTTTTAACCAGTAAATTGCGTTGGAAATCAAAAAACTTTGCACTTCGTAGCGGGAATAGTCAAAAATGCGCGTTCCCCAACTTTTGTGCTCCTTTCTAAATTCGTCGGCGGACTCGTAGCAGCAAGTGCCGTCGAAGTTTATCAGGCCGTGAGCATCCTTGCAAAAGTGCGCCGGAACCCAGTCCAAAATGACGCCGATGCCCGCTTTGTGAAATTGATTTATCAAATATTTCAGGTCGTCGGGAGTGCCGTAGCGACTTGTGGGCGCATAAAACCCCGTTACCTGATAACCCCAAGATGCGTCCAATGGATATTCTGAAAGGGGCAAAAATTCAACGTGCGTATAGCCCATTTTTTTGACGTACGGCACATGATATTTTGCTAAATCCCGATAGGTATACATGTTGCCGTCGTAGTGCCTGCGCCAAGAACCGGCATGCACTTCGTAGATGTTTACGGGGGAAACGTACACGCTTTTTTTGCGTTGCTTGGCAATATAGTCGCCGTCCGTCCACTCGAACGGGCAGTCCGGATCGTAAACAACGCTTGCCGTTTTGGGACGCACTTCGGCATAGAACGCGTACGGATCGGCTTTGTACAAAATTTGTCCGCTGCCTGTGGTTACGGCAAACTTGTAGCAATCGCCGTGCTTGGCTTCCAAGTCGGCTTGCCAAATGCCGTCCACCAATGTCATTACGTCGTGATTGACCAGCCAATTGTTAAAATCGCCTATCACCGACACGGATTTTGCGTTGGGCGCCCACACCGAAAAACGGAAAACACCATCGGAAATTTTGTGGCAACCGAGCAGTTTGTACGCATCGATTGCGTTACCGTTGTAAAATTCATCGTATTTAGACATATAGACCTCTCTTTGTGCAATGTTGTCGATTACTCATTCACGCCCGGTGCGCACGGTAAGATCGGCAAGGAAACGAGCGTTTTCGGCGGAAAAATCGCCTGATGATGCCATATACTTCCAGCAGCCCAGCGTTCCCGGAGTGTTCATGCGGTAAGACGTGTCGTTTTCCGCAATGTCCTGCATGCTGTAAATAACCAGTTCCGAGCGGCTTTCGGCAAGGCTGACTATCATACGGCGCGCAATATGGTCGCTGCCGTCCAAATGCAAAAAGTTTACAACGCGATATTTGTCCGAATCGGACAAGGCGTTCCACCAGCCGAGAGTCGTGTCGTTATCGTGAGTGCCGAGGTAGGCAACGCAATGCTCCTCAAAATTTTGTGGCAAAAACTCGTTGTTCGGGTTGCCGTCGAAGGCAAATTGCACCACCTTCATGCCGGCAAGGGAAAGATTGTCGCGCAGTTGCAAAACGCTGCACGGAATATCGCCCAAATCTTCGGCTATTATCGTCAAATTTGGTTGGCTAGCAATAAGCTTGCTCAAAAATTCGTAGCCGACTCCCTTGCGCCAATGACCGTTGCGGGCGGTGAGTTCGCCGTATTTTATTGCGTAGTAACTATCAAACGCGCGGAAATGGTCTATGCGCAGCACATCGAACAGTTCGGCGCAGCGAGCAACCCTTCTCATCCACCAATCGTAGCCGGTGGACTTCATCTTTTCCCAGTTATACAACGGATTGCCCCACAATTGCCCGTCGGCGGAAAAATAGTCCGGAGGAACGCCTGCAACCCAACTGGGGCGGCGATCGGAGGTCAAATCGAACAACTCGGGATTTGCCCAAACGTCGGCGGAATCGTACGCAACGTACATGGGGATATCGCCGATAAGTTTTATGCCTGCCTTTTGCAGTTTTTGACGCAGCACCTTCCACTGCTTGTCGAAAACGTACTGACAAAACGCATAGTAGTCCACTTCGTCGGCAAGCATTTCACGATAGTGCTCCATTGCCGAGGGATTGCGCATGCGGATCTCCTCGTCCGCCCACTCCAACCAAGATTTTCCGCCGAAGTGGTTTTTGATTGCGCAAAATAAAGTGTAATCGGCAAGCCAATAATCGTTGTCTTGAACAAAGTCCATGTAGTCCGACGGCGGATTGGACTTTACAAACGACTTGTACGCCTCACGCAAAATTGCTTGACTGCGGTCAAAAGCATAGCCGTAGTCGTTGCCGCGCGCCGTGTTCCACTCCAAAAGCGTTTGGTTGGAAACCAGCCCTTCATCCGAAAGGCTTTCGGCATCGATAAGCAACACGTTGCCTGCAAACGCCGACGGCGAAGCATATGGCGAATTGACAAAATCCGTTGGAGTGACGGGCAAAATTTGCCAATACGATTGCTTTGCGGCAACCAAAAAATCGATAAATTTGTCCGTTTGAGCAAGAGTGCCTACGCCGCAATGCGACGGCAAGGACGTTATATGTATCAAAATTCCGCTTTTCCTCATAAATCCTCCGAAAATTTTAGCCTATGTTTGCAAAAATACACGGCAAAAAACAGTATAGTGCTATCATTCACAATAGTATTTTAGCAATTTGCACCGGTAAATGCAATACGGAATACAATTTTAGTTATGATTTTTAGAAAAATATTTGGTAAAATGACAGCATTGTGTTAGTTTGCGACAATATTGTGACCAACAAAAAGAGGACGACAAAGAACAAAATCGGCAAAACAAATCCGCCGACAAAATGCAAGTTATCAGAAAATAATTCAAACCGAAAAATAACGAATAATAAACGCTATACGTCGCGCCAATCGAAATGACACGTTGTTTTGAATGATACAAACGCAAGTGGCACAAGACAGTATATTCCTACTGTAATCAAAACAATATTTAGACACCTCAACGTTATTGAGCGCAAAAAAACGACACTTGCCGAATGTTCGGTAAATGCCGATGAAAACAAAATTTTTGCGTTGCTAAATGATAAACGCTGCGGCGATGAGCAACATTCCCGGGAAATATAACAGCGTGTTTACCGCATCCAAATAACTGCTGCGCACTTTTAGCAAATAGATGCCCAAGCAAACGTCGCTTAAAAAATAAGCAAAGCAACCTATTCCGTACAGCACTGCCGAAACTGTCGTTGCGGTGCAGGCAACCGTAAGCCCCAAACTGCCGCACAATCCAACAAGCAAAACGTAGGCGTTCAAAATGACGAAATCTTTGCCATAACTGTACACATTTTTTATTTGGCAAAGCATATTGGCAACGAAAACCGCCACGAAAACGGCAACGAACCACCATTGCCAAGCCATATGCATAAACGTGTGCAACGTCAGGCACAAACTGGCAAAGCAAAACGCCACCACTCCGGCTACGAAAAAGGCGTGATTGTCCATAAACACCAAAAACAAATCGCCCAAAAACGCCGCAATAAGCCCCAACGCCAAAAACAGAGAATCCACTCAGCAGGTGACAAACAAATACACCGCGCCCAAAACAAAAAAGGACGAGGCTATCATCTTTACCGTACCGCGACGGCGGCTGGACATTTTTAATAACTTCATTGCAATGAGTGCAGCTGTCAACAAGCAAAACAATCCGACGGCAAGCCATTCGTAAGTCGTCATAGTTTTTTCTCCGTAGTTATTCGTCAATAGATTCTTCTCGGCTCGGCGTTTGTTCCGCATCCACCGTTTTTTTGCGTTTTTTGAAGGTCATTTGGGACATTACCACCGCCAAAACGATAAGCAAACCGCCAACGACGGTTGTCCAAGACAGTTTTTCCAAACCGATGATAACCGACAAAAACGCGCCGACGGGGGACTCGCAGGCAATTACCAACGATGTTTCCAGCGAAGTGAGCCGTGCTTGCGCGTAGGTTTGGGCAAAGTAAGCAAACGCGCTTCCCACCGCACCCATGAGGACAATACGCCACCACAAATAGCCGAAATCAAACGTTAGAGAGGCGTAGTTTTTACTTTCGAAAATAAGCGTGTACAGTGCAAACAGCAACGCACAAGTTACAACCTGCACCGTTGTTAGGCTGTATTCGTCCGCAACGCCGCGTCTAAGCACGCCGTCCGCCCAAATGATTTGCAAACCGAACATAAGCGCGCCGCAAAGCGAAATCAAGTCGCCGAGCGTGGTAGGCGATTCCAAGCCGTCTGAGGTTAGGTTTAGCACCAACATTCCGCCGATCGCCATGGCAACCGAAACAAACGTTACCGCACTAGGACACTTTTTGGTTAAAATCCAAGTGATAAGCGGAACGAACAGCACGTATGCCGCGCTGAAAAAGCCGCAGTGGCTGGGCGTGGAACGTTGAAGCCCCAGTAGTTGCAACAAAAATCCCAAAAACAGCAAAGTTCCGCTCACCGCTCCGTACAAAAGCGTACGTTTGTTAAGTTTAATTTTGCCTGCAAACGCAACCACTACGCATCCTGCCGCAACCGCAAACCGAAGCGCGTTTATCAACACGGGAGTAGTCCCGAGCGAGGTGGACAAAAGTTGGTCGCTGATGACGAAACCCGCGCCCCACACCACGGCGGTTACCGATAGCATTATAAAGCCCCAAAGGCGTTGTCTGGCATGATTTTGCATAGATATCTTACCCGATGATACTGTTTTTGCAACCTTGCGGATTTTTGTCTAGTGCGCCGCCTGTTGCCAAATATAAAAATAACGACAAACTAAAATATTAGTCTGTCGTTAAACTGATAGGGCGAATGGACAAGGGATTTCTCCCACATTTCCCTACGTATTTATTTCGTTAATTGCTGATTTTGTAACGCGTTGAACAAATTTTCCGCATTCGTTCGATATTCTTTTGAATAGCGGTACGTTTCTGTCGCAATAAGGAATCGCAAAGATGCATTGACATTCTCGCAATTCGATTTGCTCAACCGATTTTGTATATTATATGCCTAATTTGACTTTTTGTCAACTTACTTACACAAAATGTCGTCAATCAAGCCGTATTCCTTGGCTTGCTCGGCG
>CAKRAM010000037.1 GCA_934294965.1 uncultured Clostridia bacterium | reverse complement strand
TTTTTCCCTTCGCCTGCTTGCCGCATCGGGTGTAGAACTGGAAGTTTTCCCCTCGGACAACTGACACGCTCGTCGGCTAAATATTGCTACAATCCGTGTTGATTGCGGTTTGCAATGGTTGGCATTGCAATGCCAATTACTCTCAACGAGGAACAAGCGTAGAATACGAACCTACGAAATCCGGCTTGCTGGTCATCCTGAGCGAAGTCGAAGGATCCCCTGGAAAGGGACCTTGTGTAAAATAGACTGTGTGCCGCAATATACAACCGATGTTTACAATGTTTCTGTTCCCGGGGATGTTTCGACTCCGCTTCGCTCCGCTCAATATGACATACGGGAAGCAACGAACAACCGTATTTAATTGGTCAAGTAGCGCACAATCGACAAAACCTACAAAACAGGCTACGCCCGAGTTGCACGTTTGGTCGGTAGGGCGCGGCTAATATAGCCCGTCCCCTGCAAACATATGCAATGGCAAATCGAACAGCGTTTTTGCGCCAAAAATGCCCTGTTTTTTGATATTCGGTATCTTTTTTGCAAAATTTAACATAATTTGCGCCGTCAAATCGCTGTTTGACGGCATTTTTATGCGAAATTTCACTTCCGCGCGATCGCTCTTTGCCACAATTTGCCCGCAGTGCGCCCTGTCGGTTTTCAACTTTGCAACCTCATTTGCCGAAGTAAAAATCACTTGCACGTCGTAACCGTCAAAGTAGTGCGGCATGCCCAAAATTTGTTGCCTGATTTGTTCTTCACAGCCTTGCCTGCACGAAACGTAGCAAACTCGGTCGTGGAGTTTTTCCGCGCGTCGTTCACCGTGCGCCGCAAGCGCTTCGGCGTTAGGTTTTGGGCAGGTAAATTGCACCGCATCGATAACGCCCTCCAAAGCGCGAATTGCATTGGAGTGTCCCAGCGATTGCCCCTTGCCCCAAATTGTGACAGGCGCAAGTCCGCAAGCGGCAAGCCAACCGCGAACCGCGCTCATTATTCCCGGATCCCATCCCGCGCCCACAACGGAAAGCGTATTCGGCTTAACTTTGTTGCAAAAATCCAAGTATTTACACATGTTTTGGTGGTCGTCAAAAGTGTCAATGGTGTCAAATCGTGCAAATTCGGGCAAATTTTGCTGCAAATCGGCGTAACTGCCCAGGCACAAAAGCATCACGTCGGCTTTAACTTTGTCTATATTTTCCGTAGCGACGTACAGAGGATTGTCAATTTTTCGGCGTGAAATTATCGCCGAAAGTTCAACTTCGGCGTCGACTTTCGCCAACTTTTCCACACTTTTTCCAAGGTTGCCGTAGCCTGCAATTGCAATTTTCATTTAGGTTATTCTCCAAGATTATTATTTTTGCGCGTCAATTTATGCAAATAACTTGTTACATTTTGTTCAAAAATGCGGATAATCGACACCATACCCGCACCAATTGGCTAAAATTTTGCTAAAATTTGTAAAAATTGCTTTCTTTTTTTCGCGTTATGGGGTATTATATATATAAGACAATCTTTCGAGGTAAATTATGCTCGAATTTATAAAGAATTTTTTCACGGCAAATTCGCCGGGGTATATAGTTTCTCATATTGTAATGGCTGTGGTGTTCACCGCGGTTTATTTTTTGATGTTCTACTACGCCAAAAAACGCAATTTGGTTTCGTACATAGTTTGGTCTGTGATAGTTCTTGTTGTCGTTTTTGTAACGTCGTTTTTCATCGACGCCAAAATTTACTCGCTTTTTGCCGTTTGCGCCGTGCTTGTTTGCGGCGTCGTA
>CAKRAM010000036.1 GCA_934294965.1 uncultured Clostridia bacterium | reverse complement strand
CCCTAAAAGCAGTGGGCAAAGGCTATGCCGTAAACAAAGCAAACAGCATTGTTTTCTTTGCGGCAAAAATTTTAAGTATATTTAGCAAAGAAGGATAATCCGTGCTGGAATCGATAAAAAACATCAGCGATTTGAAACAACTTCCCGAAGATAAGTTGCCTGCTTTGTGCGATGAAATTCGTCAAAAGCTTATCGTCGACGTTTTGGCGTCCGGCGGTCATTTGGCAAGCAATTTGGGTGTTGTGGAATTGACCGTTGCATTACATTACGTATTTTCAGAAGATGATAAAATAGTCTGGGACGTAGGGCATCAAAGTTACGTTCACAAAATTCTTACCTCTCGAGGTGAGAATTTTTGTGATTTACGGACAATGAACGGTATTAGCGGATTTCCCGATTGTTCCGAAAGTGAAACAGATTGCTTTAACACCGGGCATGCAGGGACGTCGATTTCGGCTGCGCTGGGGCTGGCAAAAGCAAGAGATAATTTGGGACAAAATCACAACGTTGTTGCCGTGGTTGGCGACGGGGCGCTGACGTGCGGAATGACCTACGAAGCGTTGAATAACGTCAAAGGCACAAGAATGCTTATTGTACTTAACGACAACAATATGTCCATAGGCGATAATGTCGGCGTGGCAATGCGCAATTTGTCCAAATTACGCGTAGGCAAGTACGATACGAGAAAAGAAAGTCTAAAACATTTTTTGCAAAAAATTCCTCTTATCGGCAAGCCGACTTATCGGTTTTTGCGTTGGTGCAAGCGTAAGGTTAAGGCAAAATATGTTCGCAACAGTTATTTTGACAACTTTGATATAAAATACGTCGGAATCGTGGATGGCAACGAAGTTAAGGATTTGGTTTACTACTTTACCAAAATTCGCGACAACGTAAACAAGCCGACTGTTTTGCATGTTATTACCAAAAAGGGCAAGGGCTACGCGCCTGCCGAAAACGATCCCGTTTCCTACCATTCCGTTCCTTGCGCGTCAAACGATATGCAAAGTTCGGTCACGGTAGGCGACACTTTAGTTAGCATTGCACAAATGGACAATACCGTATGCGCAATCTCGGCTGCAATGACAAACGCCGTTGGGCTTAAAGAATTTTCCGCCTTATATCCGGATAGGTTTTGGGACGTCGGCATTGCCGAAGAGCATGCAGTAACGTTTGCCGCAGGATTGGCAAAAGGCGGCATGAAACCGTTCGTTGCAATTTATTCTTCGTTTTTGCAGCGGTCATACGACCAAATTCTTCACGACGTGGCACTGCAGAATTTACCGGTTACCATGCTTATCGATAGAGCGGGTTTTGTAGGCGCAGACGGGCAAACTCACCAGGGGTTGTTTGATTTGGCATTTTTGTCCGTAATTCCGAATTTAACAGTGCTGACTCCGGCAACCTATCGCCAATTGCACGAAATGATTTTGTTTGCGGCAAAAAAAAATGCGCCGATTGCAATCAGGTATCCGCGTTCACTTAATGCCGACGACATTGGTTTTGACGGACGTTGGGTATATCTGAAAAAAGTCGAGCAGCCAAAAATTACTATATTTGCTGTCGGTCCAGGTATGTGCGGATTGGCTTTATCTGCCGAATTGCCTTTTGTCGACGTCGTTTGCGTGACTTCTGTAAAACCGTTGGACGAAGTATTACTCAAATCGTTAGTAGTGCCTTGCGTTTTGACTCTGGAAGAAGGAGTCCTAATCGGCGGATTCGGAGAACGCCTTTCTGCATATTTTTCCGATGCGGAAAAGAAAGTGCGCAGTTTGGGCGTGGACGATAAATTTGTTAAGCATGCAACTATCTCGCAGCAACAAGAAATGTGCGGACTTAATCTCGACAATTTGCTTTCGGTTGTGCAGGAAATGCTACAAAACGATTGTAAATAATTACGCTATAAGTTACAATACAAAAGGCTGAAACTTGCACGCAATAGTATTTTACTTCGCCATTTTTCATGTTTAAGGCACAAATAACGTAAGTATATTGCGGCAAATCCAAAATAATTTGTAAATTTTCCACACAGGCAAAATATTATATCTGAGATTTTGTCAGAATGTTGCCAAGAGAGCCAACTAAAACCGCGATTTTGCAGATTTCGAAGCACAATTTATTGTGAAGTTGCGTTTATCATCACATGGTATACTTGTAAATACATACATCGGAGGGCAAACTCATGTCCCGTACAGGCAGACAATCGCAAATACTCAACTTAATAGCGGAAAAGGAAATAGAAACGCAAGACGAACTCGTTTCTATGCTCAAAGCGGCAGATTTCGACGTTACTCAAGCCACCGTTTCGCGTGATATAAAGGAACTAGGGCTTGTTAAAGCGATGTGCGCCAACGGTAAGTATAAATACGTAACCCCGTATTCGTTGGACAACCGCATTTCGGACAAACTGCTTTCGGTTATGCGAGAAACCGTCGTTTCGGTGGTTACTGCGGAAAACCTGGTGATTATAAAAACAATCGCGGATACTGCAGCCACTGTAAAATCCGCATTGGATAAACTTTGCATGCAGGAAGTTCTAGGTATTTTGGCTGATAAAGACGTGGTTTTGGTTGTTTGCAAAAACGCTCAAATAGCCGAGTTTACGGCGGAAAAAGTAAACAATATTTTGTAACGATGCTTAAAACGTTAATTATTGATAATATCGCACTCATAGAACATATAGAATTGTCTTTTTCGGCAGGATTGACGGTATTGTCCGGCGAAACAGGTAGCGGAAAGTCGATTATTGTAGACTCGCTTTCGTTTGTGCTGGGTGATAGAGCGGACAAATCGCTTATTAAGTACGGCGCCGATTGCGCGGAAGTTTCGGCTATATTCGAAGTGGAAATCGATTCTCCCGTGCTTGCCAAACTTTACGATTACGGTTTCGGAAGCGACCATGAACTTTTGATAAGTCGC
>CAKRAM010000035.1 GCA_934294965.1 uncultured Clostridia bacterium | reverse complement strand
GTTCTCCGCTGCCCATCATCACGATGTTTGTCACGTAGCGTTCTTTGCCGCCGCCTAATGCGTTTACGGCAAGCACCTCTGCCAAAATTTCGCCTGTGGAAAGATTGCGAACCAATCCGCCCAAAGTGGACGCACAAAATTTGCACCCCATACGGCACCCGACTTGGCTGGAAACGCACAACGTGTTGCCGTACGTATATCTCATCAAAACGCCTTCGACTACGTTGCCGTCGTAAAGTTCAAACAAAAACTTTTGCGTACCGTCAATTTGCGAAGTTAGCGTTTTTACGATTTTTGCCGACACTGCCACACAGTTTTTGGCAAGCTCGGCGCGAAGTGCTTTGGACACATTGGTCATTCCGTCAAAATCGACGTTTTTGTTGAGCCAGTCGAAAATTTGCTTGGCAACAAACGGCTTAACCGAGTAGTTAGCCGTAAGATATTCCGTCAATTCCGACAAATCGAAGTCCTGCAATAAAATCATATTTAACCCAAAAACAATGCAGATTGCTGCATTGCAAGTAAAATTTTACGTAATTGTCCTTAAATTTTATCAAGCTTGACATACTATGCGTAAAATAGTATATTGATTTGGCATATTTTAGTTGCGTTTTAGAACGGCAACGTAGAAGCCCGGCATATTGTCCACGCACGGCAAAAACTGATAAAACGGCTTGCCGTCGGTTTGAGGCAATTTCGGCAAATGAATTGTCCCGTAGGAAAAATCCGTATGCTCCTTCAAAAATTTACGCACGTTTTGACCGTTTTCGTTGTCGAATATCGTACACGTGGAATACACCAAACTTCCACCGCTGGCAACGTAGTTGCTGCAATTGGACAATATGGCGTATTGCAACTTCATCAGTGAAGAAATATCCTCGTTTTGTCTGAACAATTTAATATCCGGCCTACTGTCCAAAACGCCGAAACCACTGCACGGCACGTCGCATAGCACTGTGTCGAACTTGCCGACAAAGTCGTCCATCGGCAAAGTCATATCGGCGCAAACGGTTTTAATTTCCACGCCCATACGAGCCGCATAACTGTTTATGAGTTCTACCCTATGCGGATGAACGTCGCACGCCGTAACGGTTGCTTGGGGACAAAGTTGCTTGATGCATACAGCCTTTCCGCCGGGTGCGGAACAACAGTCAAGCACATTATTTCCGCCACAATTGGCAACGATTTTTGCCACAGCCACCGAACTTATGCTTTGAGGCGTAAATTTTTCGTTCGGTTTGGGCATTTTGCCGCTCAAATAAAATACGTTAGGCAAAGCCGTTTGCTCGGCATTGCAACCGTACTCCACTTGGATTTGTTCGGCTGTCACGTTGCCGACAAAGCGCGCCGTCGTTCGGTTATCCGCCTTGTGCGACACAATTTTTTCGGCAGTTTCCTTGCCGTAGTCTTTTAGCAATTTTCTAAAAGCCCACTCGGGATAGGAATACCTTATCGACGTTCCTACTACAAAATCCGCAGGATAATCGTCAAAGTTTTTAATGTCGCTTGCCGCCATGCTTTTTAGCGTGGCATTAACAAAGCCGACAATGCGTTTATCCGCCGATAGTTTGGATAGTTCCGCCACATCGTTGACAACTGCATACACCGGAATAGACAATTCCATAAGGCAAAACGCACCGATTTTCAGGTAAACAAGGGTATCGCCTTTGGGCATCTTTATTACGAATTTGCCGATAACGTAGTTCAACTTTATGTCGTTATCCAACACGCCGTACACGATTTTTGTTATAAGCGCGCGATCTTGCGACGTGCAAAACAACAATGTTTTGTTAAGCGTGACGGAAGAAAAGGCTTTTTCGTCATAGACGGCTTTTAGAGTTTGAAAACTTTTTAGAAAAGCGTTATTCATCTTGTCCGAGAACCGTTCCTACCGCGATTTTTTTGCCACACAAAAAACTGACTATATCCAAACATTTTGCGTTTTCGGCTTGCAATTTTTGTACGTACACCGCTTTTTTGTCACCGCAAAGCACGGCAAGCGTTTTTTTGCCGCATTCCACCACCTGTCCGGGGACGCCTTCAAAGGAAGTTTCACATTTGGTCAACGCAAAAATCTTCAATCGCGAGCCGTTATAAGTTGTCCAAGCACCGGGAGCGGGAGATAAGGCACGCACCAAATTTATAACCTGTTCGGCAGGAAAATTCCAGTCGATTTTTTCCTGTTCGGCAGATATTTTTTTGCAAAATGTTGCTTTGGACTCGTCCTGCGGAGTAAAAGTTGCCGTGCCGTTTTCGATTTGATCCAACGCTTCCACGATCGCTTCCGCACCCAGCGCAGCCATACGCTCAAACAATTCTCCGTTTGTTTCATAAGGCAAGATTCGCAATTTCTTTTGCAAAATCATATCGCCGGCATCAACTTTTTTTATGGTTTGCAAAATGGTGATTCCCGTTTCCGCGAGTCCTTGCCAAACGGCGTACTGAATGGGAGCAGCCCCTCGAAGTTCGGGCAAAAGCGAGCCGTGAACATTAACGATTCCGTGCGGCGCAATTGCAATGACTTCGTCGGACAAAATTTGTCCGTAAGCAGCCGTAACCATAATGTCGGGATGCAAATCTTTCAACGTATCAACGCCGTCGCGAGATATTTTTTCAAACTGAAACAACTTCAGCCCATGCGACAACGCAAATTTTTTTACCGGGCTATACTCCGTTTTACCGCGACTGCCAACCTTATCCGGTTGACAAACAACCGCCACAACTTCGTGCTTTGCCACTATTGCTTTCAAGGACGGCACCGCAAAAGACGGCGTACCCAAAAATACAACTTTCATTTTGCCTCCAATGCCTAGTCAGGTATCTTTTTTATCATCTTGTCGACAAACAAAATGCCGTCCAAGTGATCCATTTCGTGCAAAAACACTCGAGCGAAATATCCCTCGGCGTGAATCGACTTCTTTTCGCCGTTTCTGTCGAAGTACTCCACGTCTATGCTTTGCGGACGTTCGACAAGTCCGCGAAAACCGACAACAGACAAACAACCTTCGTTGTCGACACATTTGCCGCTACAGGAAACCAGCACCGGATTGACCAGTTCGTACAAAACGTCGTCGTATTCCACAATACAAACGCGCTTCAAAATGCCGACTTGCGGAGCGGCAAGCCCCAGTCCCTCGGCGCGATGAAGCGTTTCTACCATGTCGTCCAACAGCAGACCTAATTTTTGATCGAATTTATCTACGGGCTTACAAACCTTGCGAAGCACGGGATCGCCCATTTTTACAATATTGCGTAGCGCCATATAAGTTACTCCTAGGATAGATTTTGCGGATTACGTTCGACAAACACCTGCACGGATTTGCGTTTTTTTTCGTCGGCAATTTGAAATACCAAAGGCATTATTTCTTGCAAATTATCCGTCGCCAATTTTAGCAGTATTTCAAACCGATATTTTTTTTCGGCACGTTTTAGCGGACAGCGCATTTTGTCCATAAACAAAAAGTCCGTTACGTTCGCTTCTTTGAGGTTGCACAGCCGAGCGTACTGCTCGGTAAGTTCGTCAATGCAATCTTTTTCCGTTTCTCCCACGTACAAAAGCCTAACGATTTCCGAAAAAGGCGGAAACGAAGAGGCTTCCCTTAGGCTGATTTCTTTTTTGTAAAAGCCGACGTAATCCTGCTTGGCTGCCAGTTGCAAACAATAGTGAGTCGGAGTGTAGGTTTGCAAAACCACCGTGCCTTGCTCCTCGTTACGACCGCTGCGCCCTGCAACCTGCGTTATAAGTTGAAACGTTCTTTCGGCGGAGAGATAGTCGCTATAATGCAAACTTTGGTCGCCGTCCAGCACGCCGACAAGCGTAACCTTGGGGAAATCGTGCCCTTTGGCAATCATTTGCGTGCCTACAAGTATTTGCGCCTCGCCGTCACCGAAAGCCTTCAAAATTTTTCCGTGACTTTCCTTTGTTTGGGTGGTATCGGCATCCATACGCAGCACTTTTACGTTAGGGAACATTTTTCCGAGCAATTCCACTATTTGTTGCGTGCCGATTTTGCCCTGCTTGAAACTTTTTTGATGGCAGGAAGGACACTCGGAAAGCATATAGTACTTTTTGCCACAGTAATGGCATTTGAGCATGTTATCTTCGCGGTGGACAGTCAAACTGACGTCGCAATCGGCACACTTGGCAACGTAGCCGCATTTAGTGCACATCAAAAAGGAGGAGTATCCGCGCCTGTTTAGAAACAACATTGCCTGGTTGCCCTTTTGTAGCGTTTGGGTAAGGCGTTCGACAAGGATCGGTGAAAAAATACCCTTGTTGCCGTTACGCGCTTCGGCAGCCATGTCCACTATTTCCACCGTGGGAAGCGGATGTTTGTTGATACGCTCGGGCATTTCGATAAGTTTAAGTTTGCCCTGTTTGGCTTGATAGTAACTTACCAAACTGGGAGTTGCCGAGCCTAAAACAAGCAAACAATTGTTTTGTTTTGCGCGTTGCTTGGCAATCTCTATCGTGTCGTAACGTGGGTTGAAATCGGATATGTAACTGCTGTCATGTTCCTCGTCGATGATAATTGCGCCGATATTTTCCAGCGGAGCGAACACCGCGCTTCTTGCTCCGATTGCAATTTGCGCTTCTCCGCATTTTAGGCGCAGCCATTCGTCGTAACGCTCACCTGCCGAAAGTCCGCTGTGCAAAAGCGCAACGGTGTCGCCGAAGCGATTGCGCAATTGCCGTAGCATGTTGGGCGTAAGGGAAATTTCCGGAACAAGCATTATTGCCGTTTTGCCTTCTGCAACGATTTTGTCGATAATAGTAAGATAAACTTCGGTTTTTCCGCTGCCGGTTACTCCGCGAATGAGAAAATTGCCCTGTCTATCCGACAAAACGGTATCCACGGCATTTTGTTGAAGCGGCGTCAAAACACGCTTTTCCTGCGAGGAATCGGCAATACCGCGATACGGCATGCGGCGTACCACAGCATCGTTTTGCACAACAAATCCTTTGTCGGTTAGCGCTTTAAGCGCCGAAGCGCCGAATTTTTCCGATAGTTTTGCCGACAAAGTTGCGCCGTTATTATATAAAAAAGTCACCAAATCCCGTTGCTTGGCGGCATTGGGTTTTAGTGAAGACAAAATATCTTGATAGGTGTAATCCGCGGACAGCGTTGCTTGCTTGCGAGAAAGCACGCGCACACGATTTCCGCGCATTTCGGCAGGAATACAAAGACGCAAAACGTCCACCATTCTGAGGTGGTATTCCTTTTTCATAAATTCGGCAAGTTTAAGCAAATCGGGCGTGATTGCAGGAAAATCGTCCAATGCGCAAATGATTTCCTTAAGTTTATCCTTGGGGCAATCGGTCGTTTGCTTTTCCCCTACTATAAAGCCTTCC
>CAKRAM010000034.1 GCA_934294965.1 uncultured Clostridia bacterium | reverse complement strand
TTGTCCTTATAGTGATTAACTTGATAGCAAATATCGTACTTACTAATATACTCCATAGGAATGAAGTAATTCTTGAAGTAAGTATTTAGCAATATGCATTTATCTAATAGAGCAGAAACGTCCTCTTTCGTTGGCATATTATAATTTATTGCAACGATTCGAGTTTCCGAGTTTCTATAATCCGTGGACATTGAATAAGAAACATTTTCTTCGTCAAGAAACTTTTCTATAAAATCAATCACCGCAGTATTATCAATGTTTTGTAGCCTTATCAAAACAGATCCAACCCACCTTGGTTTGTTTTGTATACCTTTTAACTTCTTAAAAAATCGTATACCGGAAGCAGAATCGAAGAAATTTACATCTGTATTCGTTTCCTGTTGGGCATTAGCCGTTTTTGTCACTCTTTTGATTTCGTAATGATTTTCAAATTTAACGATTTCAAATTTTAGTTTATTTGCAACAAAACAAGGGAATTTATCGGCTTTTTCATCGTTTGTTGCAATGTGACAACAAACCAAATTGTAATCAGCCGTTTTTCCGCCTCGACTTTGAGGAAGAATATGATCAACATTCCAACCATATTCGCTATTGCGGTCATTGTAAGCCCCTTTGGCTATTTCACGTCCGGCAAAATCCTTTACTTTAGTTTCCTTGCCAAAGGATTTACTCCAAAGACGCATTGCTGTTTCTCGACTGAGATCCATAAATTGAGTTTGTTTCTTTGCCATAATAATTATGGAAAGATACTTTTGCCTCCTATGATAAAGTCAATTCAATAAAATCATTGACTAACCATAGGGTGGCCTATTGCTATAAACCTCAAAGGGCAATCCTCATAAATAGCGTTACAGAAGATTAGTTAGTCGGCTTTCTTTGAAAGCGGTCAGTTTCATTAAATTGCATAGTCATTATACAATAAAAAGTGGGATTTTTCAATAAAAATCAAATACCCTTTTGCGATTTATAACATTATTTTACTTAAAATCTACGTTTGAAGCAGTAATACGGTTTATAGCCGCATTATAAATCTGAAATCTGGAAGTATAAATATTCCCAAAGAGAATAGTGAACTCTGTTTTAACAAATAAGATGGCGCAAAAACGCCGCCCGAAACAAAGGCACAATTTTACTCCCGAGGGAAACATTGCTATGAACATCCGAAAGTTAGGCAAACTTTTGGATGTTGCATTTGACACACTACAAAAGATGGTTTTTTAATTAACAAAACAAAAGTCGCAAGGAATTATCCCTGCGACGATATGTTGTATTATTCAAATTTTCTTGTAGTGATAATGGTTTGTAATATAGGACGTTTCATCTGAAAGCGCGCGAAGCACACCAAGGAAACCCGACGATTTTACATACCGGAAGGCAAAAACGCCGGTTTTTGCGGAAAACACGCAAGTGTTTGAAAGATTTTGCCGACAGGCAAAAGATTTACTTCGTACAGTTTTTATTTATAGTGTTCTCTAAAATTTTTTAACGTACGCCGCTTTTGCGGACGGCTTTTGCCGCCACAACGAAGCATCCGCGCATAAGTGCATCCAGCGGTAATACAGCAACCTGCGCAAGTGCAAACAAAATCCAAATTTTGCCGCTTTCGTACAGCGACATGAACGCCGAACGAGAAAACGCATTTGCAAGCAGCGCCGTGATTGCAAGAGAAACTTCCAACAGCGCATAGTAGATGAGCCATTTTGCCCAAGTCGGCATCACCTTTTTGGTTGTAACTTCCAACTTGACGGCAACGCGGTCGTCTCCACCGTCGAACGGGTCGTCGAACACCACTTTTTCGCCCAAGCCTATTGTTGTTTTTTGAGATTCCGCACGCACCTTGACAATGGCAAACGGCATACAAAAAGTTACCACGGGGGCAACGTACACCACGTTGGACAGATTCAAAGCTCCGATCGCAACGGAAACAGCCAAACAGGCAAAATAGGTGAGCAAACTCCACTTGAGGTTATCGCCGACAAAAAACATCGGCAACGCAACCGCAACCGAAGCGACTATCGCTAGCGGAAGGACAAACCACCTGAGCGCAGAAAACGATACAAGCAACAGGCACAACGATGCTATTGCGGAACAAATTCCGCAAACGGCAATGATTTTTGCCTTGCTCATAGTTTAGCGGAAAGTGCAACTTAGGCAATCGCAACAAGCCGAACACGCGCAAATATCGCAGCAAACGTTGCCCGTGCAAGATCCATCGCCCTGCGCATATGCTTGGTTACGAGCGTCTTCGTCTTCCGGGCGGCTTGTGGTGCGCATTTTGGAAGGATCGATTGTGTTGGATGCCAAAATTTTTGTAAGTTTGGTAAGACTGTTTTTATAACGTTCGTTGCCGGAATCCATGTTGCAGGCAATTTCCAACTGCTTTTTGGATTCCAAAAACCAATTGCGTTTGTAGAACAAAATTGATTGTACGTAGTGCCACTCCGCGTCCTGCGTTTCCATTGCGTCCAGTGCCTGTTGCGCTTCGTCCAACTTGTTGTCGGAAAGCAACTTGCGAACCTCGTCCAAACCGCTGCTTTGCCCCTGTTGTTCCTGCTTTTGATTTTGACTTTGCGCCTGTTCTTCGGCTCGGCGCGTCGCTTGTTCTTTTTCGTCAATCTCCGCCAAAATATCTTGGTAGGCGGTTTCTATTTGTTGAAGTTTTTCCGCGGCAACTTCTCCCTCTTCGCCCGGTTTGAAGCGATCGGCAGCATATTGCTTGCGCAAATTTTGATAAACTTCGTTAAGTTGTTCTTTGGTAACGTTTTTATCTACGCCCAAAAATTCGTAGGGATTATAAATCATTTTGCCTCCGTGGGGCTTTTGTATTTGTTAAGTATTGTTTGCGTTTTTTCTCGTATGGACAGCAACAGCACATTTCGCGGCAAACACTCGTACAGCGACAGGTTTAAGTCGTTGAAGCATTGAGCGATGCGATTAAGCACAGAATACATAATAAATTTTACGTCGTCGAAATGCTCGGCAAGTTGCTTTTCGGCCTTGACCTTGTAGGCTGCAGCAAACGGATTGTAGTTTTTGCGACGCAAATCCTTTTTCAAATCGTCCAATGCGTCGATAAGATATATCCACTTGCCGATGTTGTAGCACATCGTTTCGGCAAATTCCGTACTTTTTTCACCCAAGACATCCTTGCAAAAATCTTGCGAAAGTTTTGCAAAGTGATGTGCCGTTTCGTCCAAGCCGCTATTCTTGTCCGTTTCGCTTTTGCGCAAATTGCGGTAGTTTTCGTCAACGGATTTGTCCAACTCCGGCAATATCGAGCGCGCTTTTTTGTAAGCCTTTTTAAGCGAGGCAAACGCCATTCGCTTGACTAGTCCCGTGCCGTCGGTAACGTCGTCGAACAAATTCCAATACATCAAAATTACGTTCGCCGCGGATATTTTGTCCGTAAGCGCGTCTGGCTTTACGATTGTTTGCTTTTTTATCGGATGGGATAAACAATGCAACTTTTCCGTTTGCACTTCCTTTCCGCATATCGAGTGGAACAAAACGTTGAAAAAGGTTATATCGTGGTTTACGTACAGTCTGGGAAGGTTACCGAACAGGTTTTTGGTGGAAATACATTCTCCGCACATAAACGCGTGCCAAAAACCGCGTGCGCCGTCGGAAAGTTTGTCCCTTTGTACGTCCAAATATCCGAACATATGCCGATAACACTCTCCTTTCGCAATGCTTTTTCGATATTATTATCCATCGCTATACTTGATATATTCTTAAACAAAACGCGAATATCGTTAAAATTATAACACTTGAATATAACAGTGTCAATCAAAAAAAATGCGGCAGCCTTCTACACGGTTGCCGCATATACAACATATTTGCTGCTTTGTTTGTGCGTTACACCAAAACGCCCACGTACACTGAAATGATAAGCGCGTTTACAAAGTCCAAAAACATTGCGCCGACGATAGGCACGATGAGGTATGCCTGCGTGCATTGTCCGTTGATTTTGCAAAAGGCGTCCATGTTGGCAATTGCCGTAGGCGTTGAACCCATGCCGAAACCGCAGTGTCCGGCACATACGACGGTTGCCGTGTACTTGCTTTTGCATACCCAACGCATAACGTAGTAGGTTGCAAAACCGACAAACATCATAACAAACACAGTTTGAACCGCCATAGTGGTGAGGAATAGCCAAATAAGTTTGGAACTCATCTTTACCAAAGTGGAAAGGTCCAGCGTGGTCATGGCTATGGACAAAAACACGTCCAAGGCAACCGAGCCGATTACGTCGTTTTCCGTGATGGGAAGATTTTCCAGTTTGCCCTGTTTTTTGTAGATTGCTTCGGTGACGTTACGCACCACCGCTGCAAAAATCATTGCCAAAATGTAGGACGGCAAGGAAAGGTCTTTGCTGATTAGGTGCAAGAACTGCGTGAAATACGGATTTACAAATTCCGAAAGTCCCGCACAAATGAGCAACGTGATGAACACGGTGGCAAGACGATCGGCTTTGAGTTCTTTTTTTTCGTCGATGGTAACGGTTTGTTCGGCTATGGAGTCGTTTTGTCCGTGGCATTGCGTTTTGAACAAGATTTTTGCAACAGGTCCGCCGACAAGTCCGCCGATTACCAAACCGAACGTAGCGGCGGCATACGCAATGATTTGTCCGTTTTCCGCTCCGTAGCCTTCCAAAACGCCGCCCCAAGCCGAAGCCGTTCCGTGTCCGCCGGAAAGCGACACGCTGCCCATAAGCAAACCATAAAGTTTGTTTTGACCGAACGCCGCAGCAAGTCCCACGCCGATGAGGTTTTGAAAAGCAATGAGCAACGCAACCATAACCAGCAATGCAACAACGCCAATGCCGCCCTTTTTGAGGTCGTTTAGGCTTGCCATGTAGCCTACGGTTGCAAAGAACAATGTCATTGCAACGCTTTGAAGAGTGGTATCGAACTTCAACACCAGCACTCCCGTAAGGTTGAATATCAGGATGATTATCGCAACAACAAGTCCGCCGATTACCGCATCGGGGATATAGAACTTACGAAACAAACTGATTTTAGATTTTAGAAATTTGCCGATCAGCAGCGCCAAAAGAGAAAGCGCGCCGGTGGACAACATACCCAAAGAAAATTCCATTGTTATTCCTTCCGTTTTTGCGACGATTGCCGCAAAGATATTTTTGTCCGACAAGCCAAACAATATACCGCTTGCCGATTTTATGCAGCCATTTTACCCCCAACTTGCGAGCAATGCAACCAAATAAACGTAATTACTGTGTAAAGAATTGGTGACAATTCGCAAAATACATACCATTGTGACAATTTTATTACTTTTGTTCACGCAAATGCTTTCTTTTTCCCATTTTTACGCCACTTGGAACAAGCAACGTCGACACTGAATTTTTAGCCGAAAAAACAACTTTACATCGCTGTGGTCGACGGCAATAATCGTTGCCAAGGCTTTGCCCCCTCGAACTCCGCTGTGTAACCTACAAATTGCCGAACCGCCACCGTGCCGCACTGCAAAAGAAATGCGTTGCCTTAGGCAAAAAAAGCAACTTGCCTGCCGTTTGGCTAGCAAATTGCTTATGTTTGTTTATTGGTTTTGAGATTTTACCTTATCCGCAAACATAGCCGCGGAAAATCCGGCAACCGCGCCGTCGCCAACTGCCGTTGTGCATTGACGAATACGTTTTGTGCGACAATCGCCTGCCGCAAACACGCCGTCGCAAGTCGTTTGACAGTCTTCCGAAGCAACGATATAGCCGCGCTCGTCCAACTTTACCAAGTCGGCAAATGCGTCGTTGTGAGGAACTTGACCGATTGCGACAAAAACGCCGTCGACGTCCACGTAGGTGATTGCGCCGTCGACGTCTTTTACCGCCACTCCCTTGACGGTTTCGTCGCCGACGATTTCCGTCACGGAAACGTTTTTGATCCACTCAATTTTGTCGTTTGCCAAAATTCTTGCCGAGAGTTCGGCATCGCAAAACAGTTTTTCGGTGAGTGTAAGTAACGTTACGCTTTTGCACAAATCGGCAAGATACAACGAGTATTGAGCGGCACTGTTTCCGTCGCCGACAACGCAAACGTCTTTGCCTGCGTAGAACGCTCCGTCGCACACGGCGCAGTAGCAAACGCCACGACCGGCAAATTGTTCTTCGGACGGAATGTCCAACTTTCTGTGTGAAACGCCGGTTGCCAACACAACCGAAAGACACTCATATGTGCTGTATTCGGTGGTAACCGTAAAACCTTTTTCGGCTTTTTGAACGGTTGCCGTACCCATATCGAATTCCACACCGTGATCTACGGCTTGCTCGAACATTTTTTCCGACAGTTCCGCTCCGGCAATTTGCTTGACGGAGGGGAAGTTTTCCACCTTGGGGGCAGTTGCAATTTGTCCGCCGAAAGCGTTAGCTTCCAAAATCAGAACGCTTTTTCCGCTTCTGGCGGCATACAACGCGGCAGTAATCCCGGCAGGACCACCGCCGACAACGATAACATCAAACATCCTGCCTCCTATTTTTCGCTTTCGATATACCTGCGGATATTGGAAGCGTTTTCGTACACTTGGTCGCCGGTTTCACCGGGAACAACCAACGTGGGAGTAAGTTTGATGCCGAGTTTGGTTGCCAATTCGCTGTTTTCCATTGCATTGACTTCACGATATTCAAACTTGTTCTTGCCCAGCATCAATTCCGCCATTTTGCAGTTGGGGCAGTTGTTTTGAACAAACAAAATCGGCTTATCCAACTTGACATTGACTTGTTGATGTTCTTCACAGGGGCAAACGTGATCCTTTTTGAGTTTGCTGTTTTTGTAGTCGTAGGTTTTGCGGTCGTGCCACTCTTGCGTTTTGCCGTCGTTCCAGTTTTGAACGGGACGGTAGTAACCGGTGATTCGCGAGTAAACTTCGGTTTTTTGATGGCAGTGAGGACACTCGTACACTTCGCCTGCAATGTAGCCGTGTTGCGGGCATACCGAATATGTGGGGGACAAAGTGTAGTACGGCAAACGATAGTTTTCCGCAATTGTACGAACCAATTTCATTGCCGACTTCCAGTTGGGGAGTCTTTCGCCCAAGAATGCGTGGAACACCGTGCCTGACGTATACAAAGTTTGCAATTCGTCCTGAATGTCCAATGCGTCGAACACGTCCGAAGTGTAACCTACGGGCAAGTGAGAACTGTTTGTGTAGTAGGGAGTTTCGCCCTCTTTGCCGGCAAAAATCATATCGGGATAATACTTTTTGTCGTGCTTTGCCAAGCGGTAGGATGTGCTTTCGGCAGGGGTTGCTTCCAAATTGTACAAATCGCCGTATTGTTCTTGATAGTCCGAAAGGCGTTCGCGCATGTGGTTAAGCACGTCTTTTGTAAATTGTTGAGCGCGCTTGTCCGTCATATCGCAATGAAGCCATCTTGCGTTGAGGCAAGCTTCGTTCATGCCCACAAGTCCGATTGTGGAGAAGTGATTGTCAAACGAACCCAAGTAACGCTTGGTGTAGGGATACAATCCTGCGCTCATAAGTTTGGTGATTGTGTTACGTTTGATTTTAAGTGAACGAGCCGAGATGTCCATCATCTTGTCCAAACGCTTGTAGAACTCGGTTTCGTCTGCCGACAGATATGCTATACGAGGAATGTTGATGGTTACGACGCCGACAGAACCGGTGCTTTCGCCACTGCCGAAAAATCCGCCGGACTTTTTGCGCAATTCACGCAAGTCCAAACGCAAACGGCAACACATACTACGCACGTCGCTGGGTTGCATGTCGCTGTTGATGTAGTTGGAAAAATACGGGGTGCCGTATTTTGCGGTCATTTCGAACAACAACTTGTTGTTTTCCGTTTCGCTCCAATCGAAATCCTTTGTGATGGAGTAAGTGGGAATGGGATATTGGAATCCGCGTCCGTTGTAGTCGCCTTCTATCATCGTTTCGATGAAAGCGCGGTTTACCATGTCCATTTCGCGCTTACAATCCTTATATTTGAAGGGCGCTTCCTTGCCGCCGATTATGCAGTTAAGTTCGGCAAGGTCGTCGGGAACGGTCCAGTCCAAAGTGATATTGGAGAACGGTGCTTGCGTCCCCCAACGGCTGGGAGTGTTTACACCGTAGATAAAGGACTCGATACACTTCTTCACTTGGTCGTAAGGAAGGTTGTCTGCCTTGACAAACGGAGCGAGGTACGTATCGAAGGAGCTGAACGCCTGCGCACCTGCCCATTCGTTTTGCATGATGCCCAAAAAGTTTACCATTTGGTTGCAGAGCGTTGCAAGGTGCTTTGCGGGTGCCGACGTGATTTTGCCCGTAACGCCGCCGAGACCTTCCTGAATGAGTTGTTTAAGCGACCAACCGGCACAGTAGCCGGTAAGCATGCTGAGGTCGTGAAGGTGAATTGCGGCGGAGCGGTGCGCTTCGGCAATTTCCTCATCATAAACTTGGCTGAGCCAGTAGTTTGCAGTGATCGCTCCGCTGTTGGACAAAATAAGTCCGCCGACGGAATATGTTACGGTGGAATTTTCCTTTACGCGCCAGTCGGCAATGCGGAGGTAATTATCCACAACCGATTTGTAGTCCAACAAAGTTTCACCGATGTTACGTACGTTTTCGTGGCTTTTGCGGTACAAAATATATGCTTTGGCAACTTCCGTGTAACCCGCTTGAATAAGCACAGTTTCCACACTGTCCTGAATATCTTCTACGCCCACCACTCCGTCGTGAATTTTGTCGGAAAAATCCGCAGTGACTTTGAGCGACAACATATCTATAACGTCGGGATTTTGCGCTACGTTTTTAGCGGCGAACGCCTTGGAAATTGCGTCGCTGATTTTGCTAAGTTCAAAATCGACGATTTGTCCGTTTCTCTTTTTTACCTGATACATACTTCATACCTCCTAGTCGTTATTGCGTTGCGCAGTCCGTTAGGTCAAAAATCGACACCCGTTTCGGATGCCGTGCGCAACGTTCAGCCGACGGGCAGCTCGAATGCCTGCCCTCTCGGCGAAAGTGCATTGATATTTTAGCGTATAGATATGCGCTTGTCAACAGTTGAAACACAATATATTGTGGTTTTTTTTCGCGTTTACCACAAGATGTTGTATGCCAAACATAATACTGTGTCTGCCATAGATTATAACTTTTTGTAAAAATCGAGGCGATTTTCGCTAATTTTGTAATTTTTTTTTCGTCCGATACCGGAAAAACCGTCTCTTTTTACAAAACCATGCAAAACCGACAATCAGGAAAAACCACGTCGCAAAAACAGCCGTCCAAAAAATATTTTTTTTCTTGACACCGACAGAGCAAAGGTTTACAATACAAAAAAAAGTAAACGAGCGTTTACATTTGGAGGCTTTTTTGAAAACTACAAAACGAGATATTGCCCGCAAGGCACTTACACTGTTTGCCGAGCGCGGATTTGACGCCGTATCCACCGAGGATATTGCGCAGTCGGTAGGCGTGACGAAAGGCGCGCTCTACCGCCACTACAAAGACAAAAAAAGCATATTGGACGAAATTTTGCAAATTGCAACGGAAGACGACGCTCTTGCCGCCGAAAAATACCATTTGCCGATTTCCGAACAGGACAAAGCCGACTGTAGCCTTGAGGACCTACAAAACTTTTGCCGAGATATGTACCGCTACTGGACAAGCGGCTTTGGGAAAGATTTGCGCAAAGTGGCAACGCTGGAAAGATACAAAAATCCGACACTCGGCAAGTTATTCGACGATTGCTTCGGCGAAGGACCGCTGCGTTACACCGAGCAAATTTTTGCCCGTTTGGGAATTGCCGACAAAACGATGGCAACAAAACTGTACTCTCCGATGTTTTTTGCGATGTTTTTGCACGATTCCGCCCTCCAAACGGCGGACGAGATTGCAAAGAGGCATTTTGAGGACTTTTTTGCCGCACTTTCTTGATAGTTGCAAGACAACTTTCCACTCCTGCTAAACAGCAACACGACGAGGCGTCGAATGTTTGGGGAAAATTGCCTACAACAAATGATTATCTCCATTTGACGATGTACCGTCGCGCTTAACGGGCATTTGTCGCAAAACTTTCTGCGAATCACAAAATGCGTTCAACAACACTCTTAACAAAAATTTCAATCTCATTTGCAAACCGTGCTTGCTACAGTCGGCAAAGCCGAAACAATCGCATATAGATTGCAAAAACTTGTTGTCGCATTTGGCAAAAGTCCCAAAACAGTTGATGGCAACTGCAAATTTTTGCAAACATTACAAGGCAGTTGATGGCAACTGCAAAAAGGAGAAAAAATGAAACAATATCAATATACTAACAACTACTACCAAGAAAAATACATGAGCAAAATTATGGGACCCAATCCCCTTATTGCGAAGAATTGATGACAAACTGCCCCACTCCGAAAGCAAGCCGCGTTTGCGACCTTGGCAGCGGACAAGGTCTTACGTCGCTTATGCTGGCAAAAGATTTCGGTTTTTGCGTTTACGCATGCGACCTTTGGAGCGATCCCGAAGAAAACCGAAAGTTTTTTAGGAGCGAAGGCATAACGGACGAACAAATTGTTTCGGTGAAAGCCGACGCAACCGACTTGCCCTTTGAAAAAGAGTTTTTTGACGCAATAGTTTGCGTGGACTCCTACAACTACTTTGGACGAGATAAAACTTACTTGGACGAAAAACTGTTGCCGTACGTCACACGCGGCGGATATTTGTATTTGGCTATTCCCGGAATGACCACCGATTTGCACGACGATTTGCCGCCCGAACTGCTATTATCCTGGACGGCGGAACAACTGGACTACATGCAGGACATAAAATATTGGACGGATATTTTCCAAGCGGCGAAAGGCGCAAAAATCCTGGAAATATCTACTATGGACTGCACGGAAAAGGCATGGCAAAATTGGCTCTCACAGGAAAACGAATATGCCGTATACGACAGAAAATCCATGCAAGCAGGCGCGGGAAAATACCTCAATACGCTGAAAATCGTTTTGCAAAAAATCTAGTTGCGGCGTTTTGATTCGGTTATGCCGCAAATTGGCGTCGGCGCATTACATAAATAAAAATTTTTTGTTAAAAATGTGCAAATTTGTGTAAAAAATATTCAAAATGGGTATTGACATTGCCCTTTTCGGGTGTTATACTTTACGAGGTTGAAAGGTCAGCGCAAATGACGGTTTGCAAATACCTTCTTCCCCCTCCATTAAATTTTTGATTTTATACCGAATCAAACCCCGTAAAAAAAGAAGAAGGACTCCATCACCTTCTTCTTTTTTTTGTTTTTTGTCTTTTAACTTGTGTTTGTTTATTTGCCTTTTAACTTGTGCAAAATTCAGATATGTTTTTAACTTTGACCTGCCTTACATTGCTTTTAGGACATAACCTTTGCAAGCCATTTGACAAACATCATTTCCGAGCCATTGCAAAATTTTGTAATTTACAACAGCAATACGGCATGGGCAGCGATTATCTGCAGGCGGCACGCACGCTTGATGTTTTTTTCTATTTATCTTTATTAAAACCATCACATTTTGCTTCGCCGCGCCGTTTTAACCAAACTGCAGAAACGGGCGATTTGCCAACGAACAAACCTTTCTAAACTGCATATGCCGCCGTCGCAACTCGCCGCCCCATGCCCCAAGCCAAAATGCAATTACGTGGAATGTTGCCGGTGAAAAACGCAATGTTTCACTTGATCGTTTTCCAAGCTACGGAATAACTGCCTTTGTGTTCTTCTCCGGTTACGGATATTGTGTACACGCCGGGGTTTGTGAGCGTAACTACGAACGACGTGTTGCCCAAGTCCTTGCCTTGGTAGTCGGCTTTGCGGTCGAGCAATTCTATCCTCATGTTCAGTTTGCCCGATTCCGTTATGGTGTTGACGGCAACTTCCACAGTTTCCCCTTTAAGCACGGTCAAACGATGCATGCGCGTTCCCTGAAAATATTGATATTTGCAGTTTACTCCGCTGCCGTTGTTTGTTTCCACACAACCTTTCATTATGTATGCGCCGCCGCACGCGGAAAATGCAAGTAACAAAACCACCGCCAACGCGATTGCGCATATACTTGCCATTGTTTTTTTCATATTTCCTCCCTCTAAGTGCGTCGTGACGGAAATGCCGCATTGCGATAAATCGCGCTTGTTCGTTTTACGCTTTGCCGTCGTACAATTTGCCGTCAATTTTGACGCAATTAAATTGTTATTCTTTTGATATTTTCCGTCAACAACTCGGCTTGCCACATCACGCCGAGTTGCAACGTAACGGTGTCAAATTTTTCGATTGCACATCGGCTCATTTTCGTTTGCCTTCCGTTCTGTTGTAAGAACAAATGTGGCACTCGACAACTACAACGCTTGAAAAATTTTGCAGCCTTGTTTTCGATTCCAGGAATACAGCAAAATTGCCGCAATTGCCGTTATGACGAAAAACATCCCCAGCACTGCGTAAATGCCCAAAATTTTGCCCAAAAACAGGTACAGCAAAAAGAACAGTCCCACGTAGACGATGCCGACGATAGGTGCAACCGCCACGGCAAAATTTTGCTTGACGGGAACGTTTTCGTTTGTCCAAACGAGATTTGCCGTTCGAATACCCAAAGCCATACACATCAGCGAAAACGCCAAAACAAACACAGTCACGCACAGCACGCCCGAAACGATTTGCAACAACGTGCATTGAAAAGCGACGAACGCGCACACCATAGCCACAGTTGTCGAAATGCCGCACAATATCGTTTGCACGCCGATTTTGGCGCGTATTACCTGCCAAGCCGATACAGGCAAGGACTGAACAACCCACAGCGATTTGCCCTCCATGGAAACAGACGGAATTGCCGTATCCACCATTGTGGCAACAAGGCAAACTGCAAAAATGCCACCGACTGCGCAAAGTTCCTGACCGCTTGCCACATTTGTGATAATAACGGACAAAATGTCGCGCCCCTTTATGAGCAACGCAATGCCGAACACGGGAGCCATCAGCACGCCGAAGCCGGCGTTTATCATATAGCCCGCGCTGGAAAGCAACCGCCTGAATTCCTTGCCGAGCAGCGTCGCGTTTACGCTTTGAGCTTTACGCTTTTCGGCTTTATACTTCTTTTTTGCTTCCGGCGAAGACGCCGTTGCAATTTTGAGAAATCCCCTCACTATTCCGCTGCAAACCAAAACGAATATGCCAACTGCCGCAACGTTTACGACAATCAGCGCAATCCAACTTTCACATGCCGCGCTTCCCAGCAAATACAGCGGATACACGTATGTTTTTATTGCCTCGGCGTACTTGCCTGCGTTGGCGGCAAAGGCGGAAAGCAAATCCTGCCCTTTGAAAAACACCAAATCGTAAATAGCAAAAAACACCAAAAACAACAGTACTTTTACAAAGCCTTTGTTTTTTAGTTTGGTGGAAAGTTTTGCCACAATCCAACCCAGCAAACAGGACAGGCTTGCAACAAGCAACGATATTCCGACAACGGATAAAACCGCGCCGACCACCTTTATCGGCGTCAGTTTGGAAAAAATCAAATACACTACAGACATCGGCAAACTTACCGAAGCCGAGTACAGCAAACCCATAAGGTACACAAGCGTTATTCGGCTTGCGACGATGGTTTTTACGGGAATAGGCATGGACAGCAACAAGTCGTTATCCTTGGACAAATACAACCCGTTGTAGGTGTTGAACACACTGCCGAACACACCGAACAGCGTTGCGATCGTTCCGGAAAGCAAAAAGTACATCCAATCGGCGTTTGCGTTTATCATCGGTTTGACGATAGCCAAAGCAACCGAAGCAAACATTCCGCAAATTACGACAGTCATCAGCAACCCGAACAATACGAAAAACATTATCGTTGTTCCCTTGGAACGCATTTGGTTCTTTTTGGAATTCCAAAAATACGACATAAAGCATTCCGTCAATTGCTTTTTTACCAACAATTTATACATCGGTTTCCTCCGACTGCAAAAATGCCTGTTCCAACGTCTCGTCGCCGACGACCTCGTCCATAGTGCCGCAACGGATAAGTTTGCCGGATTTTATTATGGCAACCTTGTCGCAAAGTTTTTCGGCAACTTCCAAAACGTGTGTGGAAAAGAATATCGCGCCGCCGTTGTCGCAATGCTCGCGCATGATGCCCTTAAGTAGGTGCGACGCTTTGGGATCAAGTCCAACAAACGGTTCGTCCATAACGATTAGTTTGGGATTGTGGATAAGCGCGGATATTATTGCCAGTTTTTGCTTCATTCCGTGAGAATAGGCGGAAACGGGTTGTGCCAAATCGTCGGTAAGTTCAAACGCGTCGGCATAGCGTGCAATACGCTCCGCGCGATCGGCTTCGCTTATGCCGAAAACGTCGGCAACAAAGTTTAGATACTTTATGCCGCTCATATAGTCGTACAAGTCCGGATTGTCCGGTATGTACGCTAAAACTCGTTTACACTCCAACGGTTGTTCCTTGACGGATTTTCCGTCGATATAAATTTCGCCTTGGTCAAATTGCAAAATCCCAACGACGGACTTTAACGTTGTGGTTTTGCCCGCGCCGTTATGTCCGATAAAACCGAAAATTTCGCCCGAGGCAATGTGCAAAGTGAGGTCGTCCACGGCTTTTTTGTCGCCGTAGTATTTTGTGAGGTTCTGAATTTTTAGCATTGCTCCTCCGCTAAATATTTGCAAAGTACACTTTTTGCAAACAACAAATCAGTCGAAAAACTCGCCGTCGCAAATATGCAGACAACGAGTCCGTTGATTTTTTTTCGATTGCGCCGCCGCAACGCGTTTTAGCGATGACTTTGGCGCGTTTACTGCAATTTGACTACATTTGGTCGGGCGCGGAAATACCCAAAAGGGCAAGTCCCTTTTTGAGAACGATTTCCACCGAGCGCACAACCATAAGCCTTGCTGCTTGGTCGGCAGGGTTGTCGCAAATGACGCGGTGTTCTATATAAAATTTGTTGAACGCTTGCGCGACGTCTATCAAATGCGCCGAAAGTATGCTCGGTTCGTACTTGAATGCGGCGTCCTTCACAACCGTCGGAAAATCCTTAAGCAGTTTGCACAAACGAATCGTTTCCGCATTGTTCAAACAATCGAGGTTAGGCTCGACTGCGCAATCGCCCGCCTTGGCAATGATACTGTTGCAACGTGCATGGGTATATTGCAAGTAGGGCGCGGTTTCGCCGTCAAAGTTCAACACGCGGTCGAAAGTGAAAGTGATATCCTTGATTTTGGCGTTTTCCAATGCCGAAAACAGCACCGCACCGATACCGACTTGTTCGGCAACCTGATCGCGGTTTGCCAAATTCGGATTTTTGGCGGCAATGATTTCGTCGGCTTTGGCAACGGCTTTGTTGATTACGTCGCGAAGCAACACCACGTTGCCTTTGCGCGTGGACATTGCGCCGTCCTCCAAACTGACCATACCGTAAGCCACGTGAACAAGGTCCTTTGCCCAAGGGAAACCGGCAAGTTCCAGCACTTTGAAGAACTGTTTGAAGTGCAAGTTTTGTTGATATGCAACAACATAGAGGCACTTGTCAAAATCATATTCGTTTTTGCGCCAAATTGCCGCGGCAATATCGCGGGTTGCGTACAAACTGCTGCCGTCCGACTTGACAAGCAGGCAGGGAGGCATGTCGTATGCAGACAAATCCACCACTTTTGCGCCCTGACTTTCGGTAATCAGCCCTTTTTCCTGCAAAAGTTTAAGCGGACCGTCCATTTTGTCGTTGAAGAACGCTTCGCCATTCCAACTGTCGAAAGTTACGTGCAATCTGTCGTAGATTTCCTTTACGTCGGCAAGAGTGATTTCCTTGAAGAACTTAAACAGGTTTTGCGCTTCCTCGTCGCCTTTTTCAATGCGAACGAACCACTCGCGCGCCTGCTCGGCAAGTTCCGGATGATCCACTTCTTCCTCGTGAAATTTTACGTACACGCGTTGAAGTTCGGAAATTCCGTTTTTCAAAACGGCGTCCTTGCTGCTCCACAACTTGAATGCGACAATCATATTGCCAAACTGCGTGCCGTAGTCGCCAAGGTGGTTTATTCCTATAACCTTGTATCCCAAAGCGGTGTACAGCTTGTACAAACTGCTGCCTATCGCCGTGGTGGAAAGGTGTCCGATGTGGAAAGATTTGCAAATGTTAACCGAACTGTAGTCTATGCAAATGGTTTTGCCGTTGCCGACGGTGTCGTTGCCGAATTTTTCCCCTTCTTTCAGCACCTTGTTAAGCGTTTCGGCAATCATTGCGTCCTTGTTGACGAAAAAGTTCAAGTAGCCGTTGACCGGTTCAACCTTGACCACCACGTCGTCGATTTTAACTTCGCTTGCAAGTTTTTGAGCAATTTGCACCGGCGACATACGCATTGTTTTGGCAAGTCTGAAACAAGGGAACGTAAAATCTCCGAAAGAGTCGTCGGCTGTGGCGGTTACGTATTGTTCCGTATCCGTATCGGGAACGAGCGTCGAAATGAGCGACGCTATATGTTTTTTGTAGTCTGTCATTGTGTTGTCCTTTTCCTTTTACACAAAAGCAAACTGCGAAAATCGTTTTCGCAGTTTGCGGTTATTGTTTGTTATTCGGAGGTAACTTCGGTTGCTTCCGCAACTACGTTTTCTTCGGTCGTTTCACCGTCGGCATCGAAGCCTTCAGGCTCTTCGGAAACGGGGCTTTCCGAAACGCAAACGACTTTTGCTTCACCCTTGAACTTCATAACTTTTACGCCCAACGTGTCGCGACCGATTTTGGAAATATCCTTTGCGCGAACACGAATCACAACGCCGTTGTCGGCAATGAGCATAACGTCGTTTGCAGGATCGATGAGTTTAAGGTTTACCAATTTGCCTGTTTTTTCGTTAAATACGCCTGCTTTTATGCCCTTGCCGGCGCGCGATTGCAAACGATAGTCTACCAAATCGCTACGTTTTCCGTAGCCGTTTTCCGACACGGTAAGCACTTCCAGGCCGTTGCGAGCAACAGCCATATCCACAACGTAGTCGCCGCTGTCCAAGTTCATGGATCGAACGCCCTGCGCTTCTCTGCCCATTGCGCGAACGTCTTCTTCGGCAAAACGAATGCACTTGCCCTCGTGGCTTGCCATCAAAATTTCGTCGTAGCCGGTGGTCATGCTGACGCCAACAAGTTCGTCGCCTTCCAGCAAGGAAATTGCAATCTTGCCTGATTTGCGAATGGATTCAAATTCCTGAAGGTCGGTCTTTTTGATAAGTCCGTTGCGGGTTGCCATAACCAAGTTGCCGCGACTGTTTTCCTTGCGCGGAATAACCGCGGTGACTTTTTCGCCGCTATCCAGTTGCAACAGGTTTACGATTGCTCTTCCGCGTGCGGTGCGTTCCGCCTCGGGAACTTCGTAGCCCTTTATGCAATACACCTTGCCGCGATTGGTGAAGAACAGCAAATCGTCGTGTGTGTTGGTTATGAACATATTCTCTACAAAGTCCTCTTCGCGCGGTTTGTGAGCG
The DNA here is from genome assembly GCA_934294965.1 of uncultured Clostridia bacterium. Taxonomy (GTDB): domain Bacteria; phylum Bacillota; class Clostridia; order Christensenellales; family CAG-314; genus Fimimonas. Next base: position 21,177 of record CAKRAM010000034.1, on the reverse strand, counting down.
GTTATGCCCTTTCCTCCACGGCGTTGAGTGTGATATTCCGACACCGGCAAACGTTTTACGTAGCCTAGGTGCGTCATGGAAATAACGACGTCTTCCTTTTCGATAAGATCGCCGATGTCGATTTCCGAATAGTCCGTGCAAATTTCCGTTTTACGCGGCTCTCCGTATTTGTCGCGAATTTCGCCCATTTCCGTTTTGACGATTTCGCAAATACGCGCCGGTTTGGCAAGGATATCTTTCAAATCCTTGATGAGTGCGTCCAATTGAGCCAATTCGGCTTTCAAAGCGTCCACTTCCAAGTGAGTGAGGCGAGACAACTTCATTTCCAAAATGGCGTTGACCTGACGGTCGGACAAAGCGAACTCTGCCATCAATGCGGCGGCTGCGGATTGCTGGTCCTGGCTTTGCTTGCTGATGGCAATAACTCTGTCGAGGTTGTCCAGCGCGATGACCAACCCTTCGATTATGTGGTAGCGGTCCTCGGCTTTTTCCAAATCAAACTCGGTACGACGTCTGATGACAACTTTTTGGTGTTCGATGTAATAACTCAAAATTTCTTTAAGCGACAAAATTTTGGGTTCGCCGTCGGCAAGTGCCAACAGCGTGATTCCGTCCGAAACCTGCAATTGAGTTTGTTTGAACAGCGAATTTAGCACCACTTGCGCGTTGGCATCGCGTTTGAGGTCGAACACGATACGCATACCGTGGCGGTCGCTTTCTTCGCGAATGTCGGCAATGCCCTCCAAACGCTTGTCCTTTACCATGTTAGCGACCGATTCCACCAACTTTGCTTTGTTTACCTGATAGGGCAATTCCGTAACGATTATGCGTTGACGTCCGTTATGCTCCTCTATTTCCGTTTTGGCGCGTACCAAAATACTGCCCTTGCCGGTTTTATAAGCGTTGCGAACGCCCACTCTGCCCATCATTATGCCGCCCGTCGGGAAGTCCGGCGCGGGGATGATTTTCATCAATTCTTCCACCGTAATTTCCGGATTTTCCATAACGGCTATTGCGCCGTCGATAACTTCGCCGAGGTTATGAGGGGGAATGTTGGTTGCCATACCCACGGCAATACCGTCCGCGCCGTTTACCAACAAATTGGGGAATCTGCTGGGCAACACCGATGGTTGCATCAAGGTGTTATCGAAGTTGGGGTAAAAGTCGACTGTGTTTTTGTCGATATCGCGCAGCATTTCCGACGCGATTTTGCTGAGTCTTGCTTCGGTATAACGTTGTGCTGCCGGCGGATCGCCGTCCACGCTGCCGAAGTTGCCTTGTCCGTCGACAAGCGGGCAACGAATGGAAAAGTCCTGTGCCAAACGCACCAAGGCTTCGTATACGGCGCTGTCGCCGTGGGGGTGATACTTACCCAAAACGTCACCGACGATACGCGCGCACTTACGATACGGCTTGTCGTTGAACAGGTTCAGTTCGCCCATTGCGTACAAAATTCTGCGGTGAACGGGTTTAAGCCCGTCGCGAACGTCCGGAATGGCACGGGAAACGTTTACCGCCATTGCGTAGGCGATAAATGATTTTTTCATTTCCTCTTCCATCTTGACGATTTTTACGTTGGTTTTGTCCAAAGCGGAAACGTAGTCGATGTGATGAGATTCTTGCTTGTTTGCCATTTCCTGCCTCCTATACGTCCAACTCGTCTACGAGTTTTGCGTTTTCCACGATAAATTCACGGCGAAGTTCCGGTTGATCGCCCATAAGCAACGATACGATTGCATCGGCTTCGTAGGCGTCCTCCATTGTAACTTTCAGCATCGTGCGGGATTCGGGGTTCATCGTGGTGGTCCACAACTGTTCGGCGTTCATTTCGCCCAAACCTTTGTAGCGAGATACTTCCGTTCCTTTTGTTCCTATTTCGTCAAGAGTTCTGTCCCTTTCGGCATCGTCGAAAGCGTAGTACTCCTGTTTGTTTTTGGTAATTTTGTACAACGGCGGTTGAGCGATGTACACGTGGCCGTTTTCGATAAGCGGGCGCATGAAGCGGAAGAAGAAAGTTATAAGCAAAATTCTGATGTGACTGCCGTCTACGTCGGCATCGGTCATGCAGATTATGCGGTTATAACGCAACTTGCTTTCGTCAAATTCGTCCCCTATTCCGCAGCCGAAAGCCGTTATCATGGAGCGAATTTCTTCGTTTTCCAGCGCGCGAGCCAAACGAGCCTTTTCCACGTTGAGGATTTTGCCGCGCAAAGGCAAAATTGCTTGGAATCGACGATCGCGGCCTTGCTTTGCCGTGCCGCCTGCCGAGTCGCCCTCGACGATGTAAATTTCGCAGTGAAGCGGATCTCTGTCCGAACAGTCGGCAAGTTTGCCGGGAAGCGACGCGCTTTCCAATACGCCCTTACGAGTAAGTTCGCGAGCCTTTCTTGCAGCGTCTCTTGCGCGCTGTGCCGTTACGGATTTAAGAACCAAGTCCTTTGCCTCTTTGGGGTTTTCCTCCAAGAAGGTTGCAAGTTCTTCGCCGACGACTCTTGCCACTGCGGTGCGCATTTCCGAGTTGCCCAACTTGGTTTTGGTTTGTCCTTCGAATTGAGGATTTTCCAACTTGACGGAGATAATGGCAACCAAGCCTTCGCGCACGTCTTCACCGGAAAGTTTTTCGGACTCTTTGAGCAAGTTCACCTTGTGACCGTAGTCGTTGATTGCCTTTGTGAGAGCTGCTTTGAAACCGTCCAAATGCGCGCCGCCTTCTTCGGTGTTGATGTTGTTGGCGTAGGCGTGAACCACTTCGTTGTAACTGTCGTTAAATTGAATTGCAACTTCGATTTCCCCTTCCTTTACCGACTTGTCGATATATAGCGGGCTGGGGAAAATAACGTTTTTGGAGCGGTTGTAGTTTTCCACGAATTCGGCAAGACCGCCTTCGTAGCAAAACGTTTCCGAACGCTGACGACTGTCGCGATTATCCTTAAGGACGATGTTGATACCTTTGTTGAGATACGCAACTTCGCGCAGGCGATTTTTGAGCCGTTCGTATTCCCACTCTGTGGTTTCGAATATTTCCGCGTCCGGCATAAACGTAACTTTTGTTCCGGTGTGGTCGGCAGGTCCAATGATTTTCAGTCTTTCGTCCGGAATACCTCTGTGGTACATTTGGTAGTGATGGCTACCGTCCTGAAAAACTTCCACTTTGAGCCACTCCGACAAGGCGTTTACGCAGGAAAGACCTACGCCGTGCAAACCGCCGCTGATTTTGTATCCGCCACCGCCGAACTTTCCACCGGCGTGCAGTTTTGTCAAGCAAATTTCCACTGCGGAAACGCCTTCCTTTTTGTGGATGCCGCAAGGAATGCCGCGGCCGTCATCCTCGACGGTAAGGCTGCCGTCGTCGTTTATCGTGACGTAGACGTTGTTGCAGTATCCTGCCAAGGCTTCGTCGATGGAGTTATCCACAATTTCTACCGCTAGGTGATGCAACCCCTTTACGTCGGTAGAACCGATATACATGCCGGGGCGCTTGCGAACGGGATCCAACCCTTCCAAGACCTGTATTTGCTCCTCTGAATATTCGACGTTTTTAACCGCCATAAAAATCTCCTTTGCCGCAGCCCGGGACGTTTTTTGCCACGCGCGGCGAATTTGCTTTTATTTTTATATATTATATCATATAAAAACAACGTTGTACAAGGTTTTTACGCAATTTGATTGCAAAAATTATCTAAAATCGTCGTTTGACGGCGTAGAACGCATCGTAAGCCGATTTGTGCGACAATTCGAGCCGATACACATACGCGCCGAAAGCGTGCCGAAAACAACCGCAATCAAGCCGAAACAACAATTGATATTTTTGATAATGTGTGTTATAATGATATTTATGAAAGTCACGGAAATAAGCGTTTCCGGCTATCGCAACCTGAAACGCCAAAAAATAAACCCTTCGGCAGGGCTTAATATTTTTGTGGGAGACAACGCTCAAGGCAAAACCAACCTGATAGAAAGCGTGTACCTTTGCGCCATAGGCAAAAGCCCCCGAACCGACAAGGAAAAGGATTTGATTTGTCGGACGGAGGACAAGTCCTACGTAAAAGTCGATTTTTGCAGCAGATACGGCGAAGGTGACGTGTCTTTTGAACTGTCCCGCGAGCAAAAGAGAAAAATCCAAGTCAATTCCGTCCCCATTGCCAAAACGGGAGAACTGATGGGATACTTTAACTGCGTGTACTTTTCCCCGACGGAAATTCGCATAATTTCCCAATCCCCCGCCGAGCGCAGACGGTTTTTGGATATTGACCTTTGCCAAACGGATAAAAACTATTTTTACAGCCTTACAAGGTTCAACAAAGTGTTGGCGCAACGCAACAACCTGCTGAAGACGGCAACTCTCGACGAACTTAAAGAAAGCATTTTTGTGTGGGACAAGCAAATTGCCGAAGAGGGTGCAAAAATAATTTTCAAACGCAAAAACTTTTGCAAAAAATTGGTTACGCTTGCCGACGAGTGTCACAGGCAACTTTCCGACGGCCAAGAATCGCTTTTGGTTAAGTACGTTACGCAAATCGAGGGCGAAACGGTTGCCGAACTTACCAAAAATTACCTAAACAAACTGACCGAGAACTTTGAAAAAGACGTTGCGGCACGCTTTACTTCCTGCGGATGCCAAAGGGACGACATTATGTTGAAAATCAACGACGTGGACGTCAGGACGTTCGGCAGTCAGGGGCAACAACGCACCACGGCGCTTTCGCTTAAACTTGCCGAACTGTTAGTGTTTAAGGAAATAATCGGCGAATATCCCGTACTTTTGTTGGACGACGTTCTTTCCGAACTAGACTTAAGCCGTCAAAAACGGCTGCTTCGTTTTGACGAGGGACTGCAAATTTTGCTGACGTCGGCAACCGAACTTCCCAAAGAATTGACATCCGAAACCGAGTGCGCGATATTTGACGTAAAAGACGGAGTAGTGACAAAACGGAGTTAAAAATATGGAACTTCAAATAAAAAACCTATCAAAAAAATTCGGCGCGAAACAGGTGCTTGACGGCGTTTCGTTTACGGCAACAAGCGGACGCGCCTTTGGACTGCTGGGCAGGAACGGCGCGGGAAAAACCACCACCATCCGCCTGCTTTTGGGCGTTTTTCCGCAAGACGAAGGGGAAATTTTAGTTGACGGCAAGCCTATCGACCACGATAAGTTGAAAATAGGATACCTGCCCGAAGAAAGAGGATTGTATCCAAAAAAGAAAGTTAAAGAGCAACTTGTGTACTTTGCCGAACTTAAAGGAATGAAGAAAAAGGACGCGGCAAAATCCGTCGACTTTTGGCTGGACAGACTGGAAATGAGTGAGTACGCCGACAAAAAGTTGGACACACTTTCCAAGGGAAATCAGCAAAAAATTCAACTTGTAACCGCGTTGGCGCACGATCCGCAAATCATCGTTTTGGACGAACCTTTTTCCGGATTGGACCCTGTGAACGCACTGCTGCTGAAATCCGTCGTTCGCGAAGAAATTGCCAAAGATAAAATTGTTTTGTTCAGCAGTCACCAAATGGGCTACGTGGAAGAGTTTTGCGACGACGTGGCGATACTTTCCAACGGAAAAATCGCCGTGAGCGGCTCTCTTGCGGAAATAAAAGACGGTTATCCAAAAAACAAGTTGGAAATAACCTGCGCAAATGCCGACAAAATTGTTGCGGATTTTGCCGATAACGCACAACGTATTGCGCCTAATAAGATTCTGGTGCAGGTCAACCCCAGCGAAATCGGCACTATGATGGCAATGTTCACTATACGCTACTCTCCGGACGAAATTAAGATTTTTAAGCCGTCGCTGGAAGATATTTTTGTGGAATATGCAGGTGACTAGATGAAAAAGTTTTGGACGATTTTGGGCTTTGAACTGAAAAACTACTACAAAAACAAAATTTTTGTGGGCGTTACGATATTTTTGGTGATTGCAATTGCCGCGGTGATGTTTTATCCGCGCATTGCCGCAGCCTTTGACGACGGAACTCCCGAAAAAAAGAAAACAATGCTCGTTTCGGCTTCGGACACGACTTTGGCACTGGTAAAGGACAGCCTTGCCTCTGCGTTCGGCGATTACGACGTAAAAACTTTTTCCGGAACGACAGAGGAACTTAAAAACAAAGTCAAAAACGGCGAGGCGTACTGCGCGTTTGTCCTCTCCGACGACTTGACAAAATTTACCTACTACGTAAACGACCTGACCATGTACGACACAAACATGGCTACGGCGTCGGCATTGCTCACCGAAACGTACAGATACGTTGCTTTGCAACAAACGGGACTTTCGGCGGAAACGGTTGCGGCGATTATGTCGGCAACAAGCCAAGGCGAAACACAAAAATTGGGCGTTGACCAAATGCAAAATTTCTTTTACACCTACGTGATGATTTTTGCGCTGTACATGGTGATTTTGCTTTACGGACAAATGGTTGCTACGGGCGTTGCCGGCGAAAAAGGCAGCCGCTCGATGGAACTGCTTGTTACCAGCGTAAAACCCGTGCCGATGATGTTCGGCAAAGTGATTGCAGCATGCATTGCCGGGTTTGTGCAATTGGCGTGCGTTTTCGGTTCGTCCTTGCTGTTTTACGGGCTGAACAAATCCTATTGGCAGGGTAATGTTATTATAGCCTCTATTTTTGATATGCCGCCAAATTTGGTGCTGTATCTGCTGCTGTTTTTCGTGTTTGGCTTTTATATTTACGCGTTTTTGTACGGCGCGGTCGGCTCGACGGTATCCAAAACGGAAGAGGTGGGAACGGCATCAATGCCTATAACGCTGTTGTTCGTTGCAGGGTTCATTGTGGTCATTTTTTCCGTTTCGACGGGCAATGTTAACAACATTGCAATGCAAATTTGCTCCTACGTTCCGTTCACTTCCCCCATGGCAATGTTCACAAGAATAGCCATGAGCGTTGTTCCCGCGTGGGAAATTGCCCTATCGGTGGGAATACTTGCCGTAAGCGCGGTTTTGACGGGCGTTGTTGCCGCCAAAATTTACCGAGCGGGCGTTCTCCTTTACGGCACGACGCCAAAATTCGGACAAATTTTGAAGATGATATTCTCCAAGCAGTAGCAATTTGGTATTGCGACGAATTTTTCGAGCGCGGCTAACGCAATCAACTTTGCACTTCCGTGCTTTACCCGACCGAAACCAAAAGTTTTTCTTTGGGCCAGTTTAGTAGTTTTGTAACGGTGCCTCAAAAGATGTTGTTGTTTTTAAGTTAAACGCACCGTCACACAAAGTGCCTGGAAACTGCCGTCAAATTCGACTTTTGCTACGCTTCGTATCCGCGCTTGAAACCGCAAAACGGCAAATCACACAACCGTATTGCTTTGCCCAAAACACACAAAATATACGCCGTTATGGCTGCCGTTATCAAAACAACGTTGCAGGTGCTGCATTGTTAGACAGGCAAAAACGGCAAAATTGCGTTGGAAAAGCAACGACGGTAACGCAAAGCTTTGCCGATTGCCGCTCAAAACGGCGATTGCGTCAAAAAGTTTGATGATTTTTCGTTAATCGGTTGCAAAATTTTGCGCTTTCCTATATAATGTATAGGCAATTGAAAAGCGCAAACGTTTCGAGGTGTAGCGCAGTTGGTAGCGCGCTTGGTTCGGGACCAAGAGGCCATGGGTTCAAGTCCCGTCACTTCGACCATAAAAGGGGTTCGACAAATGATGTCGAATCCCTTCTTTTTGTCAAAAATATCCGTGCCTGCCATAGGAACGCCATTGCTTATCACTGACTATTTTTTGCAAAAACAAGTCGGCTTTTGCCGTGTTAAAACTCACAGTACGGATGCTCCCTACAAGCGAGCGATCTCTAAAAAGGTCAAAAAACACCTTTTCGATAATCAGTGATGAAGAATGGAATTCTCAATATTTTGCCTATCGTTTCGGCGTTACATCAAAGCAATTTATCCACAATTTTTACTATGTCGCCCGCGCCCAAAACCAGCACGATATCGTCACGGCTTGCCGTTTTGCCAACGTACTCCACTGCCTCGTCGAAATCTGCACAATAGGTTGCGTTGTACCCCAAACGACGCGCCGCCCTGCACAGGTTTTGCGACGTAATTTGCCCGATAGGCTCTTCTCGTGCGGAAAATATAGGCAAATAGACAACTTCGTTTGCTTGCGAAAAACAACTTATAAACTGTTGCCACAACGCCTTTGTGCGAGAATACGTGTGCGGCTGAAACAAACAAATTACTTTGCCGCGCGCAACGGATTTTGCCGTTTGAACGCTGCACCGAATTTCCGTGGGATGATGGGCGTAGTCGCACACGACTTTGTAGTTTTCACCGCCGCAGTCCGTCCACCTGCGCCCCACTCCGCAAAAGCCTTGCAACACGTGCGCCGCCTGCAACAAAGGAAGCCCTGCCGAATACGCCGCAGCAAGCGCAAACAGCGCGTTGTTTACGTTGTGTTTACCAAGGACGTTCAATTTTACCCTGCAAACCTTTTTGCCGAAAGCATACAAATCGAAAGAGGGTTTGCCCTTGGCATAGCGCACGTTTTTGGCGCAAAAATCTCCGCCGCTGCCCGCCGTAAGCAACTTTTTTCCCTCGGCAAGCGATTGTAAGTCGGGCGGCAAAACAACCGTTCCGCCGGCTTCCGTGTTGGAGAAAAATTTTGCAAAAGACGCTTGGACTTCGGCAACGTCGGCGTAGCAATCGGGATGATCGTATTCCGCATTGAGGCACACGCAAACCGTGGGATGCAAATACAAAAAACTGCGATTGTATTCGCAGGCTTCGGCAACGACTGACGAGTTTCCTTGGCAAACGTAGTTTGTGCCTTGGTACTCGCCTCCGATAAACGCCGTGTGAGGCAAGCCGCAACCGCTCATTATGCAACTTGTCATTGCCGTGACCGTGGTTTTGCCGTGAGTTCCGCACACGGCAATTCTTTGAGGGAAGCCGTCGAATATTTTGCCCAGGACTTGTTCCCGAAGATACACGGGAATACCGCAACGCTTTGCCTCCTGCACTTCTTCGTTGCCGCAGGGAATTGCCGAAGTCATCACCACGGCTTGCGCTCCGACAACGTTTTGGGAATTATGCCCGATAAAAACACGAATACCGCTACTTATTAAGCGATTTGTAACCTCGCTTTCCGTGCGGTCGCTGCCGCTGACAGTGAAGCCGCAATTGTGCAAATGCAATGCCAACGCGCTTGTGCCTATGCCGCCGATTCCGACAAAGTGTATACGTTTGGGAAGTTTGGACGATTTCATACTGTACTATATGCCAAACCACTCCCGTTGGTGCGTTTTAATACCGACCGGTTTTCAAAATCGTCAAATTTTGAGCAATGCCGCATTTGCCGAAACCACAAAACGATTTACACAAGGCAGCACATCACGTTACAAAACTACCGAACATCAACCGCCCCACTTTTACAAAACGGTTAAAAGAACAAAGAACGTACTTGCAGTACGATTTGTAACCGAATTTTTGCTTTTTGCAAAACAAAAACCGACGAGATTTGTTTCTCGTCGGCTTGATAATATTTTCGATTGGCGTTATTTGCGCACCACTATTTGGCAGGTGTCTTCCATAACCGCGCCTTCGGTTATAATTTCGCCGTAGCCGTCGGCAACGATTTTGCCGCTGTGCGGATTTTTTACCGAAGTTATGTTGCCGATAACATCGGCGTCGACGTCGGAATACTCGAAAGACAAGTCACAATCGGTCATGGTGCAGTTGATCAGTTTCAAATTTTCGCAGTAGCAAAGCGGCTGCGTGCCGAAAATTTGGCAATCTATAAATGTAAGTCCGTCGGAATACCACCCCAAATACTCGCCCTTTACCACGCAATTTTTCACCACCACGTTTTCGGCGTGCCAAAACGCGTCCTTTGTGTCCAAAACGCAATCGGAAACCTCGGTGTTGCGCACGTATTGGAAGGAATATTTACCGCTGAAATGGCAATCGCTCATAGTGATGTTTTGACTCATCAGCAAAAAGTATTGGGAGTTTATCGTTGAACGAACAATATCCAAATTGTGGCACTTCCAACCGAATTCGATACTATCTACGTTGCAGTCGACGACCGACACGTTGCTACTTTCTCGCAAAGTTTTTACGCCGCAAATTTTGCAGCCGACAAGTTTGCCGTTTTTGTCGTACCAAAGCGGCGCGCGACAAGTTTCTGCAAGTTCACAATTCTCCACCGAAAAATCCGTGCAGTGCCACAGCGGATAGCGCAACGCAAAATGGCTGTTTTTGACGGAAAGCAAGCCGCTTTCTTTCAGCGCCGATTCCCCGTCGGCAGGACCTTCAAACCGACAGTTGTCCACTTCGGCATCGGTGAGGTTGTACAATGCTCTTTCTTCGTCGAACGATTTGTTTAATATTTTTTTCATAGTCCACCACTGCTATATGATATTGCCTTTTTTTAAGTGCAAGCGGCGCAAGTTAACTCCTCCGATTGGCACGATATGTGTCGCGTTTGCCAAAACCCGCTTACAAGACTTCAAAAGCGGTAAAAGCGTTGCTCTTTAACATCCGTTTTTGCCCGAAGCCGACCGTTTGATTGCTTATCATATATACCCGCACAAAGTTAATCTTTTGCCCGTCGGCAAATCTTTCGCACACTTACGCGTTCGCAAAAACTATCGTCTTTCACTTCAAGTATGTGAACCGGCAAAGCCAAAAAAACCTTGCAAGTAAGTTTGCAATTTTCTACATTATATCATCAACAAAAAAATCCCGCAACATTACAAAGGTTTATTGTTGTACGACGCGCCGTGTTGTGATATACTATTTTTATACAAACGATTGGAGGCTAATAAAATGATTCTCAAAAACATTTCTCAATCGGAAATTATCCAACTTAAAAATCTGGTAGATTACCGCGAAGGGCAAGTCGTCAGCAAAACGCTTGTGCAAAGCCGTCATGTGGGCATCACGATTTTCAGTTTTTGGAAGGGTGAATTTATCAGCACGCACCAATCCGACGGCGACGCGTTTGTTTTGTGCTTGGACGGAACGGGCAAAGTGGAAATTGACGGACAGCCCTACGTTTTGCACCAAGGCGACGCAATAGTTATGCCGGCAAACCATCCCCACGCCGTTTACGGAGAGGACAACTTCAAAATGATGCTTACAGTGGTTTTTCCGCAAGAGTAGCATCCGCAAAACACAATCTTCCGCACACGGTACTTTGCCCGGGCTGCGGATACTAGGAGGTTTTTATGGGCAACGAAAGTGAAGCAAAGGCACTGTTCGGAACACTGTGCAGTGCTTTGGACGATATGCAATGGACGTACAACAAGGACGAAGATAACTTGGTTGTGGAAACATCCGCAAAGGGAGATAGTTTTACCATAAGGCTTAGGGTGCGCATCAACCCCGATCGCCAAGTTATGTACTTAAAGTCGCCTTTGCCGTTTAACGTAAAAGAGGACACGCGCGACCTGCTGGCAAAAGCCATTTGCTACGCCAACTATCAAATACTCAACGGCAGTTTTGAATACGACCAATCGGACGGATACGTTGCGTTCAAAGTGGTTGTGCCTTTTATGAACAGCCTTGTGGGAAAAGCCGTTTGCAACTATATGATAGTCCTATCCTGCAAGATGATGGACACGTTTGCCGAGCCGTTTTTGTTGCTTACCAACAAAGAAATAGGCTACGACGAATTTTGCAAGCGCATCGACAAGATTTTCAATCCCATTGCGCCGCAAGAAACAACGGAAAGTTCGCAACAATAAATAACGGAAAGTGCATCGCAGGAAAAAACAGCCGATTTACCGCAAAAATAACGTTTCTATTTAGCAAACTGTTTTGTAAAAGCATTTGCCGCTAAAATATGCTTTTTTCATAAACGCCGAACGCAACAACAAAAGCACACCGCGCAACATTTTGCCGATTGCTTATTTTGTCGCAAACATAGTTGCGTTTTACGCACTGCAAGCAAGCGTTCAAAAGCGGTCAAAAAGCCGTCTGCAATCAGTAATAAAAATGCTATCCCTACATTAGCAACAAATTGCAACGCCCCAAAGCCACGTTGGCTTAAATATGCACCCCCAAATGTCAGACAAACTTTTTGGGGTGTTTATTTTTATGGGAAAAACAGGGCGAGATAATAAGAGGTACTCGACGTAATTTAAGATACGTGTTATAGTGGATACGCAAGGGAACCTATTTACCGTAAAAACAAAACGGCAAGCATTACGCAAACAAAAAAGGAGCTCGGCATAACGTCGAACTCCTTTTCAATTATATTTTGATTTTTCAAAAATGTTTTATTTTTCAAACTATGTTGCAAACTCTGCTTTTTTGCCATTATTGGCAACGCACTGCCACTTGCGATTATTGTTCCTCGGAGGCTAGGGAAGGCTGAACCTGCTTTTCGGCAACCTCTTTTAGCAAAATGCTTGCCACGTACCACATAACGCAACCGCGCTTATCGTCCGGCACGAAGTACCAAAACTTTTCGCCCTCGTAAATCTCAAAATCTTCCCCTGCGCCAAACAACAATCTATAAATTTGGTTGAGCGGAAAATGCTTTGTTATTTGTTCTTCACCGTCCGTGCCGACGTAGGTCAGCCCGTCCCTGTTCAAAGTACAAACGCCGTCGCCGACTTCCACCAATTGGGTGCGTCCGCTGGGTGATTGATGAAACAGTTTTACGCGGGACGTCAAGCGAAAATCGTTGTCGGACAAAATTTCCTGCCGCATTTGTTCGTTTTGCCAATCGTACCACTGTTGGAAGTTACCAAACGGCTCGCCGTTTTCAAAACCGTAGCGGTTGTTGAGCGTTGCCGTGTATCCACAGTCCGAACAACTTACCGTGCGCCCCTTGGTTGTGAGAGTGAGCAATTTGCCGCAATGCGGACAACGATACAAAATGTTTTCCAATCCCTCGGCAAGATACTTTGATTTGTAGGTAAGTTCCGGACGAGTTTCCAGCCATTGAAAATCGTTGTAGACAATGGCATCGTGAATTGTTTTTTCGAACTGCTCGGCAGAAACTCTCATCGGCTCGCCCTGCTTGTACAATTGATAGAAATGCGCCTCTACCGTGGACTTTTTGTTCACACGCCTTTTGTTTTTGTGTTTTGCCCACTTGGGCATTGCCAAGTAGTCGCCACTGAACTTCAAAACGTAAATGTTGGCGTTCATTTTTTGCAAAAACTTTTCCGTGCCTTCCTGTATATCCTCAAACTTGCCCGCGGTGGACAGCCTTGCCTCCGGGAAAACCACTAGCACGCCGTTATCTTTGATAACTTTAAGGCAGTTGCGAGTGCTTTCGATATCCGTAGAGAACATACTTTTTGGGATGCAACCCATCTTTTTTAACAAATTGCCAAGCTTTTTGCCGTAAAAATACTGACGCCCGGAAACAACGTGAGGTTTTTCCGACTTTAGCACTGTGGATAGGTACAAAAAGTCGATAAACGAGCCGTGATTGCACAAGATGATTGCAGGCCCTTCCACCTTTTTAACTTCGTTTTTGATTTCCGTTTTAACGTTTGAACCGAGCCACATTTTGAAAGCAAGCCAAACCCACCAACTGATAAATCCGTTGGGTTTGCGAACTTGCGTGTTGGAGGAATATCCGAATTGCTTCACGGCAAACTCGTTAACCTTTTTGAACACCTTGCTGCGGTTTACGTAGAGCAAAACGAGCAGCACAACTATCACAACGAACAGCGAAACCGAAACGATCCAACTGGACGTGATGGCAACTCGCCCGAGCGCAACGCCGATCATAATAGACGGGACAGATCCGAACATCGTTATTATTATGTAGCGGAAGTAGTTTTTGTTTACCGTACACGTAAACAAACAAATCAGTCCGTAAGGGATTGCCGGCAAAAAGTACAAAATGAAAATAAGCAGCACCACTCTTTTGGACTCCCTCAGCACGTCAAAGTCCACCGTGATATTCTTTTTGAAGTACTTATCCATTTTGGCGCCGAACACTCGGTACATCAGGTATATTATCGTGTTGCCGACAAACACACCCATCACGCAAATGCCTATTCCTGCCCAAAAGCCGTTGCACATGCCTGCAAGCACTTGCGCAGGTTCGGCGGGCATAAAGGGCAAAAGTACCTGCAACATAGACAAAACCGCCAAAACGATTACACCGCGTATGCCCAAGTTTTGCACGCCCTCGATAAACGCGTCGGTATTTCCGTCGAAGAGATTTTTGATGATACCTGCATTATCTCCCGAGAACAAAAACATGCCCAGCGCAGCGATAATCGCCAGCACGGCAATGCCTATCAATATTTTTTTCCAAAAACCTTTTTTTGCCATATTCAACCTTGGTCGAAACTGTTGTTTCGACAAACTTATTTTCGATTTTTGCCTGCCCGCACGGCAAAACTCCGATTGGGCAAACCGACGCGCCGTTCCGATTGTACGCCGCCATTCAAATTTTTAATATAGATTCCGTTCCTTGTCACTGACTATTTTGGCGGCAAATCGTTTTTTGTCGCGATAAATTTCCTCGTAGCACGCCCGATGCAACAGTCATTTGCGTTGCAAAACCGCACGGCAAAGCAACAATTTTTATCTGCAAAAAACGCTTCGCTCCGAAAGGGCTAAAAAGCCGCTTTTTTCGGTGATTGATGATGAGGGATGAAATCCCCAATACAAAACACTGTTTGATGAAGTTGCAAACGGCAAACCGAAACGCAATATTTGCTGCGCCGTTTTGCCGACCGCAAACCGATACTCCGTGGCTTAATATTATACACAATTATATATATTTTTTCAATCGTTTAAGCGAAAGAAACAAAAAAGGGCCAAAATTTGCTATAATTTTTCCTTCGTCGACAACCGCCCTGCGTACATTTACTTGGTGCCAAGCGCCTGCCTTATATATTTATTTGCCACACCTCAAGGCAAATTTACTTATCCGAACACCAACGATAAAAATTCCCACAAACTCCGCTCCGCCATTTTTCGCGCACTACTTACGACGCGATTTTCCGCAAAAATACAACGCTTTTTACCGCACGGATGTGTTTTCAACCATACGTTTGAAACAAAACCTGTTTTGTCCCTTGCCAATCGAACAACGATTAAGGTAATTGCGTCCGCACACCGAATGCGAAACAAATTACGGACTTACCGACTATCCCGAAACCCTGTTGTAACAACAAAAAAACGGACCGCAAATGCAGTCCGTTTTGATGTTGTTTGTAGTGTTATTCCTTAACGTAAGGCGCTTTTGCAACGTAGGTCGTGTGCAAAACTTCGTGCGCTTCGTGTCCGCAAGGTTCGCCGAGATATTCGGCATAGACGTCCAAAACCGATTTGTTTTGGTGGCTGCGACGTTCCGCACAAGCAGCGTCCGCTCCGTACAATACGCCTGCGCGAATCTGTTGAACCGCGTCGTGCGATTTGACGTATTCGCTTCTGACGGGTTGTCCGCCGCCCATAACGCATCCGCCCGGGCAGGTCATAACTTCCACGAATTGATAGTCGGCTTTGCCTTGTTTGACCGCTTCGCAAACGGCTTTTGCATTTTTGATGCCGTTGACTACGGCAACTTTTACCATTGTTCCGCCAACCTTGTAGGTTGCTTCCTTTACGCCTTGCAAACCGCGAACTTCCAAGTAGTCCACTTCGGCTGCCTTGTCGCTACCGGCAAGTTTGGATACTGCCGTACGCAAAGCCGCTTCCATAACGCCGCCCGTTGTGCCGAAAATGACACCTGCGCCGCTGTATTCTCCAAAGGGACTGTCCATTTCGCCGTCGGCAAGTTTTGCCAAATCGATACCGTTATTTTGGAACAAACGAGCAAGTTCACGCGTGGTGAGAACGGCATCCACGTCGGCATTGCCGTTTGCATCGAACGTGCGAGTTTTTTCTTCCTTCTTTGCCGTACAGGGCATAACGGACACAACATAGATATCTTTGGGATCGATGTTTTCGGCTTTTGCAAACACGTGTTTGACCAATGCACCGAACATTTGTTGAGGGGATTTGCAGGTGGACAGGTTGGGAATAAGTTCCGGATAGTTGTGTTCCACGTAGCTTATCCAACCGGGGCAGCAACTTGTGAACATGGGAAGAGTTCCGCCGCTTGTGATACGTTGCAACAATTCGTTGGCTTCTTCCATAATGGTGAAGTCTGCCGAGCAGTTGACGTCGAACACCTTCTTGAAGCCCAAATAGCGAAGCCCTGTGTACATTTTCTTTTCGCAATTGATGCCCATGGGCATGTTAAATTCTTCCGCCAACGCTGCGCGAACCGACGGAGCGGTGCCGACAACAACGTACTTGGAGGGATTTGCCAAGGCTTCTTTTACGCGAGTAATTTCTTCCTTTTCCTTAAGCGCGCCGGTGGGACAAACGGTTACGCACTGTCCGCAGCCTACGCAGGGAGTGTTTTTGAGGTTCATGTCGAAAGCCGTTGCAACATGCGTTGCAAAACCGCGTTCGTTTGCGCCCAAAACGCCGATGCCCTGAACTTTTTTGCACACCGCAATACATCTGCGGCACAAAATACATTTGCTGTTGTCGCGAATGAGGTATTCCGTGGAGGTATCCAAAACGTTTTCCTTGCCTACGCCTGCAAAGCGTTCTTCATCGCAACCGTATTGATAGGAAAGACGTTGCAATTCGCAATTGGTGTTGCGTTCGCAGGAAAGACAGTTTTTGCGGTGGTCGGAAAGTATAAGTTCCAACGTGGTTTTACGAGATTCGATAACGCGCGGAGTGTTGGTGAAAATTTCCATACCTTCGTTTACGGGATAAACGCAGGATGCAACGAGCGAGCGCATGTTTTTGACTTCTACAACGCAAACGCGGCACGCGCCGATTTCGTTGATGCCTTTCATATGACAAAGAGTGGGGATTTCGATACCGACGCTGCGAGCAGCTTCCAAAATGGTGCTTCCCTCTTTTACGCTGACGGGAATATTGTTAATTTTGATATTTACCATTGTATGTTATCCTCCTACTTCTTTTCGATTGCGTGGAATTTACACGTCGTCATACAGTTGCCGCACTTGACGCATTTTTGAGTGTCGATGACCAAATAGGGAAGTTTTTTGCCTTCCATAACGGTTTGTTGCGGAGCAATTGCGTTTGCGGGGCAACTGCGCGCACACATTTTACAACCGATACACTTGTTGGGATCGATGCGGAAACTGACAAGCGATTTGCATACGCCCGCGGGGCAAACCTTGTCGCGAACGTGTGCTTCGTATTCTTCACGGAAGTATTTAAGCGTGGAAAGTACGGGGTTGGGGGCGGATTGTCCCAGTCCGCAAAGAGAATTGTCCTTTATGTAGTGGCAAAGTTCTTCCATTTTGTCCAAGTCTTCCATGGTTGCTTTGCCTTCGGTAACTTTGCAAAGCATTTCGTACAAACGCTTTGTGCCGATGCGGCAAGGAGTACATTTTCCGCAGGATTCGTCTACGGTAAATTCCAAGAAGAATTTTGCGATGTCCACCATACAGTTGTCTTCGTCCATAACGATAAGACCGCCGCTGCCCATCATCGAGCCGATGGAGATAAGACTTTCGTAGTCGATGGGAATATCCACAAGGTTTGCGGGAATGCAGCCACCGCTGGGGCCGCCGGTTTGCGCCGCTTTGAACTTTTTGCCGTGAGGTATGCCGCCGCCGATATCTTCGATAACCGTGCGAAGGGGTGTTCCCATAGGGATTTCCACCAAGCCGGTGTTGTTGATTTTTCCGCCTAATGCAAACACTTTTGTGCCTTTGCTGCGTTCCGTACCCATGGAAGCAAACCAATCAGCACCCTTCAAAATGATTTGCGCGATATTTGCGTAGGTTTCTACGTTGTTAAGCAAAGTGGGCTTCCCGAACAATCCTTTTACGGCAGGGAACGGAGGACGAGGACGAGGTTCGCCGCGGTTGCCTTCTATACTTGTCATAAGAGCCGTTTCTTCACCGCAAACGAATGCGCCTGCGCCCAAACGAATGTCGATATCGAATTTAAAACCGGTACCCAAAATGTTATCGCCCAGCAAGCCGTACTCGCGAGCTTGTCCGATTGCAACTTGCAAACGGTGAACGGCAATGGGATATTCGGCACGAACGTAAATATAACCTTGATGTGCGCCTACCGCGTACGCGGCAATAGTCATCGCTTCCAAAACGGCGTGAGGATCGCCTTCCAAAACCGAGCGGTCCATAAACGCGCCCGGATCTCCTTCGTCGGCGTTACAAGCAACGTACTTAACGTCGCCTGGAGCATCCTTGGTAAATTGCCATTTTCTTCCGGTGGGGAAGCCTGCACCGCCACGACCGCGAAGACCGGACTTGCTGATAACGTCGATAACTTCTTGCGGAGTCATTTCCGTAAGCACTTTGATGAGCGCCTGATATCCGTCGTAAGCAATGTATTCGTCGATGTTTTCCGGATTGATTACGCCGCAGTTGCGCAAAGCGACACGCGTTTGGCGTTTGTAAAAATTGGTTTCGGAAAGCGCCATAACGGCTTCGGTTTCTTCTTCCTCTTTGTGGAGAAGGCGTTCCACTATACGACCTTTGCAAAGGTGTTCGGAAACAATTTCTTGAACGTCCTCGGCTTTAACTTTTGCGTAGAACGCGCCTTCCGGATAAACGATTACTACCGGACCTACGGCGCAAAGACCAAAACATCCCGTTTGCACCACTTGAACGTCTTTTTCCAATCCTTGTGCTTCGATTTGTGCGTGGAATTCTTTTATTATGTCCGCCGAATGATTGGAATGGCAGCCCGTTCCGCCGCATACTAATACGTGACTTCTGTACATTTGTGTTTACTCCCCTTTACCGATGAGATATTCTGTGCAAACGTTTCCGTTGACAATATGGTTGGCAATTATATTTTTGGCTTTTTCTTCGTCCATGTGGCAATAGGTAACCTTTTCTTTTCCCGGTACGTAAACTTCTACGATGGGTTCCAGACGGCACATGCCCAAGCAACCCGTACGGCTGACTTTTACGTTGTGCAATCCGCGTTTGGACACTTCGTCCACCAGCGCGTTGAACACAGGTCTTGCCCCTGCCGAAATGCCGCAAGTTGCCATTCCGACCACGATACGGATTTCGTCCGTCGTTTCCTTGTCGCGAACGACTATTTGCGACTGCATTTGCTCTCTTATCGCCTTGATGTCGGCAATACTCTTCATAATATAATACCTCCGTTTATTGTCGTTATATTTTCTTGTACCAACTGCCGCAAAAACACCAGAACTTCGGGGCTGTCCATAGGCACGTCTTGAAGCTGTTGTCGTATTTCGTTAGTATCCAAAACAAATTCTTCGCCGAAGGCTTTGTAGCGAAAAATAAGTTCGGCGTCCCCAAGGTCGGGGATAAGCGCAACTATCGTATCCCCCAAGTTGCCAAGGGGAGGTCTGTCTATGTGGTCGACGGCAAACGTTGCGGTAACGGTTGTGCCGACGCCTGTTTTTGACTGTACGGAAAAACTTCCGCCGCTCATTTCGGCTTCCATTTTTGCCAGCGGTATGCCCAACCCGACGTTGCGAGTCGTTCGAGTGGTTGCAAACGGATCGGTAACCCGTTTTACAAAATCCTCATCCATGCCGCAGCCGTTGTCGGCTATCGTCAAGCAAAGCAAGTTGCCCTGCACGGAAATATCTATTTCCACTTTGGTGGCTTTTGCCCGCAAGCTGTTTTCCGCCAAGTCCAACACGTTTAGGGATATCTCTTTCATATTTTACCGGTCGACTTGTTGCCGACGATTGCGTCCAATATGCCTTGCGGCGTGTTTTGTTCCACGTTCATTTTTCCGCCCGCTTTCCCGATTGCGTCCAACGTGTGCGCGTCGGAATCGGTCAAGGAAAATTTGGCAGAATACCTTTGTCTGATTTGCTCGCTTGCGGCTACTGAAAACTCCACAATGTCGTACTCCGGGATAACGTCGCCCAAAATTTCCACCATTCCGTTTTCCGATCGGTCTACATGCGCCGCAACTGCAACGCCGCCAAACCTTTTTGCTAAACTCGGAACGTTTTCCACCGCGATTTGCGCTCCGACAAGCAACATTCTTTTTTCGATTTCCACAACGTTGTCGTCCTCGTCCAAAACAAGTTGATTGCCGAAAATTTCAGGATTGTTTTCCATTTGAACAAAGGAGATGCTTTGATAAAACCCTTCAAGCCCTTCATAGTCGGCAAACAAGCACAAAACGTGAACGTCTTCCTGTGTTTGAAGTTCCATTGCCGGCACTACGGTGACGCCGTAAGCCTTGCCCACTTCCATAGCCGTGCGAACGTTACCAATCGCGTTATGGTCGGACACGGCAACCGCGTCCAAACCGCTCAATTTGGCAAGTCCCACTATATTTGCGGGAGTCATGTCGTCGTCGGCACAGGGAGAAAGCGCGCTGTGAATATGAAAATCATAACTGATTTGCATCGTTAACCCTTTCTATGGCGTGAAACACGTCCAAATCGGTGCAAATTACATTCACGCCCCGCGTTTTTGCGGAATTTACAAGCGGTTCGTCCGGTTTGCATCCGTCGCAAATAACCACCACGGCAACCTCGGTCAGCGTTGCCACGGCGCAAACGTTTACGTTAGTCATTATCGTGAACCATGCCGCACCGGAAGGCGCACGCCCCATAACATAACTGAGCAAATCCCCGGCATAGCCGCCCGAAACGATTGCTTCGCCGTCAGGCACGCAAGCCGGTGTTGCGTTCAACACTCGAATAAGTTCGTTTACCGTCATATGGCTATTCCTCTTTTTGCAAAGGGCAAGTCGTACCCTGCGGAACTCTGCCCAAGACTACGTCCTCGCAAAAGGCTTTACACCCGGGAGCGCCGCACATTCCGCAATCGGTTTGCGGCAATTTGCGGTAAAGGCTTTGCATTTCCAACAACTTGCCGAACGCAGCCTGCCGATCTTTATCGTAACTCACGTCGTCGTTTTCGATTTGTTTTTCCTGATAGTAATATGCCGTCGGTTTGCCGATTTGAGAAAGCGTTACGCCTATTTGCGGAAATTTTTTGCGCAATTGGCGCAGCCTTGCCCGCGCGACAAACGGATTTTCCACGTTTAGCACGCCTCCTACACAACCGGATATGCATGCGTTAAGTTCAATAAACTCCAAATCTTTCAAACTGCCGTTTTCCACCGCTTCCAAAATGTCCATAACGTTTTCGATGCCGTCGGCAGCCAAATATTTGTCGCAAGCAACACCTGCGGCCTCTCCTCCGCTGGACGCCCACTGACGCCCCA
>CAKRAM010000033.1 GCA_934294965.1 uncultured Clostridia bacterium | reverse complement strand
TTGGGACGGCGTTTGTTTGAGATATTCCGCCAATCCGTCCGAAAGTTGATTGTAGAAGTTTTCGTCGAACAACACACCCTTAAACGGCACCCGTTTTTGTTTTGCGGTAAGTTTGTCGTCGCCGATCATCGTGTAAAACACAAAAGACGACGAACGAGCGTCTATGCCGATGGTCATGTTAAGTTTTCCGTTTCCGAGTAGTCCCATCTTTTGCCTCCCTCGCCGAAAAGCACTCGGCGACAAGTTTGCTTTGCCGCGCTGCGGCAGGTGTTTTTTACTTTACGTAAGTCCAAACGGCGATTTTGACGTTTTCGGCATCGAAAACAAGTTCTACGCGCAGTTTGAACGCTTTTGACTTGTAGATTTCCGCATAGCAACCGTTTGCGGTGTTATTCAGCAGCACATAGTTGCTTGGAGATTCGCCTACCGTTACCGCGTCTTTGTAGACGGCAAACGTTTTGTACGGATTGCCTTCCGTGGAAGGATTTAACGCACCGCCATCCGCAACAAGACTTGTGTAAATATCCTCTCGCTCCGTTGCGGTAAGTTTTTTGACCGACGACACAAAATATTCGCCGATTGCGTCGGCGGCGTAGTTACCGCTTGCCGACACAGCCACTTTGTGTTGCACGAAAACGGCGTTGGTCGTCATCAGCACTCCAAAGGAACTTAATACCACCATTGCGACGATGACCATAAGCATTGCCATTCCGCGTTTGCGTTTTTTTGTCATTTTGCCTCCCAAACTAGCCCAAAACGTATTGCGTTTGGTACAACACGTTGCCGTCAAGCGTTTTTGCAACCACTTCTATGCGGTGCGAATCGGCAAACTTGACTGTTGCCGTGACAACGTAATCGGCGTAGGTTAGCATGTATTCGTAGCCGATTGTGTTTTCGTTCTCATCCGTGGCAAGTTTTGAAGATGCGTTTCCCCGAACGAATTTGAGAGCATTCAAAAACTTATCCGTTTGTTCCTCGGTCAACTGCGACGAGGGAACTTCCACCACTTTTAAGCACTCGATGACGTCCCCGCAGGAAGATTGCGCGCGATATTTTGTTTCGGCACGATCGGTTTGCACAACCATGCCGGAGCAAAGTCCGAACGCCGAACTTGTGATTATGGTAAGCAAAAACATTGCCACCACCGTTTCCAACAACGTTACGCCACGCCTTTTCATATAGTTTGCCTCCTTGTGGAAACAACGAACGACTGCTCGGTTGTAAGTTGTTTGCCGTTGCTTTGCGTCAGAGTGTATTTCAGCGTGCAACGAATGATTTTTTGTCCGTCGGATGTTTGCTTGTACTCGTCGAACGAAATGTGAAACACGGTGCTTGCATTGCTCGTTTTGAGCGTGCCGTTGCCAAAATCCGCAACGATACGGTCGTTTCCGCCGTCCAGCTTAAACGAACCGACCTCTTCCCCTGTGGAATTTTTTGCCGACAAAACGGTTTTGCTCTCGTCCGTTCCGACAAGTTCGATTGTTACACCCTCTTTGTCGAAATAGGAAACCCAATCGGCAAGCGATTTTTTGCAATCGGCAACCGCGCCGATAACATCGTAAACTTGCGCGCTCCTAGCCGATATGCCGTTTACCGAAACGCACATGGAAACGATGCCGGTAACCATTATTGCCGTTACCGCCATAACTATTGTAATTTCCAGCAGCGTTACGCCGCGCAGGCGTCTTTTTGCCATAAAGTCTCCTTTGAGGAACATTCAAACGCAAAAACCAAAAGCAATCGTTCGCATATGCCGCAATTTTTGCATAAATGTTCCAACGAACACAATTATACTTGTAAAGTATAACACAATACGCGATAAAATGCAATAAATAATTATTATATAAGGCAGGACGAAGAATTGGTTGAACCCACAAAACGCAAAACAGAACGTGTTTTAGTCGATTGCGCCCGCACAAGCAAGCGTTTATGCACAAAATTGCGGCGACAATCCGCAAAAAAATGCTCACCAAAATATGCTTGGCAACGCGACACTACTCCGCCAACGTGGCAATTTTGCGACGAAACAATCACTCATCGCAACAATAAATCGCACTTTTATTATAAACTATCCGAAGTAAATCTTTTGCCTGTCGGCAAAAGATTTCAAACACTTGCGTGTTTTTCGCAAAAACCGGCGTTTTTGCACTTCGTGTATGTAATACGGCGAAGTCGCATGCCCTTGCAAGCAAGCTTGCTACTTCTTGTATTATAAACTGTACGAAGTTGAATTTTGAAACAAGTTCAAAATTTGCCAAATCCTTGCGGATTTGTTGCAAAAACCGGCGTTTTTGCACTTCGTGTATGTAATACGGCGAAGTCGCAAGCCCTTGCAAGCAAACTTGCTACTTCTTGTATTATCGGGTAAATGCGCATTCGTTTGAAAGTTTGGCAAAACACCTCGGCAGTTACACACGAACTGAAAACGATAGATTTTGAAAAAATTTTTTCTTAAATTAAACAGTTTTACAGCGAACAAGAGCAACGAGCGGATTTGCCGCAAAAAGAAACAACCGAACTATCCGACAATTTTATCACAAAAAAAGCGAAGCCGCTTGTGCGACTTCGCCCAAAAGTTACTATTTGATTGTTATTTGCTTACGCCTTTAACGATTTCGGTGATCGTTTTGTAGTAAACGATGGAAAGAGGGATGCAAAGGCAGTTGCCGCAAGCAAAACCTGCGTCTACCAAAGATTGATAGAGAGCTTTTGCGTCTTCGCTTTCTTGAACGTCTTTTACCAAACCTTGCATTGTGTTGCTGTCTTTATAAGCCTTAACAAGATCTTCGGTTGCTTTGAATTCGATAATCATAACGGACGGTCTAACACCTTCGTTTTTGGTAAGAACGTGAATGTTAACTTCCAATTCGTCCTTTTCCAATTCTTGTTTGATTTGGCCTGCAACGCCTTCTACTGCTTGGTTTTCTACAAAACCTTCTTTTTCGAACGCACTCTTAAGTTGAGGATATTTGTTCGAGCAAGCGGTAAGAGCCGCAACGCAAAGCACCAACATCATTGTAAGTGCAACAATTCTAGTTACTTTTTTCATTGTGATTTCCTCCTGTGATTTGGATTATGACTGCATTCTACCACATACAAATGCTTGTGTCAACAGCAAAACGATACGATTTGTTCAAAAATGTGCAAATTTATCCACTGCATATGGCACCATAGCACGATTTGCGGGGGTTTTTGTCGAAAGCGTCAAAGCGCGCCTTCCAACCTCAAAAGCCACTCTTTTTTGTCAATTCCGCCGTCGTAGCCGCCAAGTTTTTTGCCTTTTGCAACCACTCGATGGCAGGGAACGATTATCGAAACGGGGTTTTTGCCGACAGCCGAACCTATCGCTTGAGCCGACGGGCGTTTGTCATTTCCGAAAACGATTTTTGCAAGAGTGCCGTAAGTTACCGTTTGACCGAAAGGAATTTGTGCCAAAACGCTGCAAACCGATTGCAAAAACGGACTGCCCTGTATCTTTATCGGCGGTGTAAAATCGGGCGCTTTGCCCTTAAAATATTCTTCAAGCCAAATTTTAGCCAAACGAATAGGTTCGGCTTCGACTTGCTCCGCCGAACCTATATCGAATTTTCCGCCGAAGTGTTTTTGACCTTCCAACCACAAACCAAGCAGGTTGTCGCTATCCGACAAAAACGTAATGTTTCCGATGGGTGATACGTAGGTATCCGTAAACAACATATTTTCCGCCTTTTGTTAATTTTTGTTTTTATTTATTGTTTCTTTTATCGCCCTCTCCAACGCCGAAACTTCTATCGGTTTGGAAACGTGAGCGTTCATCCCGGCGTTCAAGCAGGCTTCCACGTCCTCTGTGAAAGCGTTTGCCGTCATTGCGATTATCGGAACTATTGCTCCGAACGGTTGAATTTTGCGGATAAGTTCGGTGGCCTTTAAGCCATCCATAATCGGCATTTGCACGTCCATCAATACAGCGTCGAAATCACCCGGCTTTGTCCGTTTGAACGCTTCGACAATTTGCTTTCCGTCCGAGTAAACGACGCAGGAAGCACCGTTGATTTTCAAAATTTCCTGCAAAATTTCGGAATTGAGTTCGTTATCCTCGGCGCACATAAAGCGCATGCCGAAAATTGCCGACCGAGCCGATCCGTTATCATTTGACAAGGCCGAGCTTATCGCATTGACCAACGAGGACGCAAAAAACGGAAATGTAATAACTCCGTCGATGCCGCAAACCTCACGACATTCGTTTAAGCCGTAGCCGCAACAAAACACAAGTGTGCCGATTGCCGTATTTTTGATATCTTTCGCAATGGATTTGAGTTTTGAGTTTCGCTCGAAGCCGTCCAAAAGCACAGCCGTTTTGCGCTGCTCTCCACGCAGACGTTCCATTGCCGCTTTTGCCGAACGAACAACCACTACTTCCGCATCGCTTGCGGACAATGCCGAAACGATTGCCTGTTCGGTGAACTTGTTGCGAGTTACGACCAAAACGCGCTCCGCTCCTATTTTTGCACTTGCGGACTTATCCGTAGGCAAGTCCAGCGTAACGACGATTTTCGTTCCCTTCCCCGGTTGGCTGTCGATGTTTATCGTTCCGTCCATCAAATCCACAATGTTTTTGGTGATGCTCATCCCGAGTCCTGTGCCTTGCATCTTGGTTTTGCCGTCGTCTGCACGGCTAAACGGTTGGAATATGCGCGCGATAAACTCCTCGCTCATGCCGATGCCCGTATCCGAAACGGTTAGCTCAAAACGCGCTTTTTCGGGATGATTCGACGACAGTTCAGTCAAATCGAAATCTATTGTGCCGCCCTCGTCGGTATACTTGACGGCATTCGACAGCAAATTGATGATGACTTTGCGCAAGCGAAGTCCGTCGCCGATAACGTTTTCGTGGACAAGATTATGCGTGTGAACAAAAAAGTTTTGCTTACGAATTTCGGCACGTTCGCGAATTATCCCGACGACCTGTCGCATTTGATCGCCCCAACAAAGCGGCTCCGGCTTGAGAGTAACCTCGTTCGCCTCTATTTTGCTCATATCCAAAATATCGTTGATAAGTCCCAGCAAATGCCTGCCCGACAGTTGCAACTTTTTTACGTAAAATTGCGTTTTTGCCG
This sequence comes from uncultured Clostridia bacterium, assembly GCA_934294965.1. Classification (GTDB taxonomy): domain Bacteria; phylum Bacillota; class Clostridia; order Christensenellales; family CAG-314; genus Fimimonas. Next base: position 6,024 of record CAKRAM010000033.1, on the reverse strand, counting down.
AAAGGTCGCTTTGGTGCGCCATAATATCCGATATGCCTATAATTGCATTCATCGGCGTGCGAATATCGTGGGACACGCTTGCCAAAAATACGCTTTTGGCTTTGTTTGCCTCGTTGGCTTTTTGCAACGCGTTTTCCGTTTCTCGCCGTGCCAAGGTCAGTTGTTCGTTCAACTGCTCCAACTGCTCGTTGGTTTGAGTTTTGAGCGACAAAAGTTGTTTGCTTTTGTTCAACTTGGAAAAAATGCACAAAGCAAGTATGGAAAGAAACACAAATACCGACAAAACAACAAAAAATATGCCTGTCATGGACATCGTCATCGAACGCGTACTTGTTGCAACCACGTCTGCCGACACCAAAAACAACATTGTCCAGTCGTAGTCCTGCAATTGCTTTAATCCGAGGTAGAAGTGGAGCCTGTCGGCAACCACGTCGGTGCAAACAAAACCGTCAGTGCCGGATTTTTGTAGAAAATCGCCGAAATTCTTTTCGTGGGGATACCCGAGTTTCTCCAAAGCGTGGAACAAATTACTTCCGTAGAAATTTACGTCCACACCGCTTTCGTCGCCGAACATCTTGTTGCCGTCGTAATCTACAACGTAGGTTGCGTTTTTGTTTTTGAACGCACCCGACGTAAAATACGGCGCCATTTTGGCAATCGGTTTAAGCAAAACGACGTGCGTGATATTTTCGCCGCCTACGGTAACGTTGCCTTGTATTTGCCGAACGAATGCCATATAGTTGTCGTTAGAAAGCCACTGGGAAACAACGTGGCTTTGCCGACTGCGCGCGTCCAACTTGTCCATGCCGGACCACAGCCCTTGCCTGCCGGTTTCGTCGTAAAAGTAGCCGTTTTCGGTTAATGCCAAAAACAGCGTTCCGTCGTTTTGCGGCGCAAACATGCGGTTACGAGAAAACAACATATGGGACAACGTTGCCTCGTCGTAATCGTCGCTTGCGATCAACTCGGCGGACAAATTGTCCAAATATTGCCACTGCACGTCCAGTTGAGAGTACAGCCTTTCAAACAGTTGCGAGCAAATTTCCGTAAGTTGGTTGACCGACTCTTTGTACAGTTGCCCGGAAACGTATCGAAAAAACATCACGGTACCCACCGTGAACAGCGCAAACAGCACCGCCATAACAATGATAGCAACGATTCTGTTGGTGTGCAAGCGTTTTTTGTAAGTTGCGTCTTGCATAACACTATTCTCCCGCGGCAAAATCGAAGTAGACGCTTTCCGGCGTTTCAAACAGAACAGCGTCCTCGTTTATCGACGCGGAAGAGATTTGTCCCAGCGCGGCAAAATATTGCTTTGTTGCGTCCAAACCTAGTACGCCGCTATCGGTAAGTTGCAATCCCCAATCGGCATCGTACCCGCACAAAACCACGGTGTACGTTTGCTCGTCGGTGACGGCCTGCTTCCCCATCCAAACGAAAACGTAGGGGTACGGCCTTCCACTATCGCGAACGTCCACTCCGCCGTTGACGTACTCTAGGATTTGCTCTCCGGTAAGTTGTGCGGTCATAACGTTGCCGTACCAGCCCGTCGGCAAGAAAATTGTCAAATCTTCCTCCGTGAGCAAACCTTTTAGCAATTTTCCGTTTACTCCGTACGCGTTTCCCTTGCGCGAATCGACATCCGAATAGTACACGTTGCGGGAAATTAGCGCTCCGTCCGCTTTGGCCGCTTGGGCAAAAGTTTGTCCGCAAAGAATAGACAGTTGCCGCGCGTCCAACTCTTCCACAACTTCGCCGTAGGTCGTAACCCCTTCGGCTTGAATTTTGCGTTTTAAGCCGTCGGCGACGTTCCACGCGTTGTTTGAGTTTGCCCCGCAAATCCACTTTTCCAACTCCTCGCCTATGGAAAAAATGTAGTTTTCCCAGCCCGAGTAGGTCAGTTCGGCGCAATGCCCCATGTTGATGTACTCTACGGCGGTTTTGTATGGAGAGTCGTCGGCAATTTGATAGTCTTTGAGCGAACACATAAGCGTATTGTTTTCGCCGATTACCGCCTCGTAGCCCTCCACGGTGGACAGCACTTCCAAGAAATGCAACGCGTCGGTCAACTTTTGCTTGTTTTGCTTTTCTCCCAATTTTTTGTTAAGACCGTAGCAACGACCGAGCTGCGTTATGTACACGTTTGTTTTGCCGTCCTGCGAAAGATAGGGCAAAATGTCGTATTTGTCGCCGCTACCGTCGGCATTTTGAGAAAATCTTGACACCGAGCCGAACAAAAACGCGGTGTTACCCTCGGTAAATTGCTGCAAAAGTTTTGTACCGCCGGTTCGTCCGCTATTGCGGTTTATCAAGCCGAGGTCTATCCACTTTTGAAAACATTCGTCCGCTTGCGACTTTTCGGCAAAACTTTCGGAATAGACATTTTTGTTTACGTCGATAAAGTCCGCCTTCCACTTTTTGCCCTGCAACGTGTTCAGTCCGCTTGTGGAAGCGACGTTAAAATAGTATTGAAAGGCGTATCCAGGCAAAGACGTCAAGCACAAAGATAAGTTCACGCCGGCATTTTTTAACGCCGGAACGGTTACGGTTTCCAACTGCTCAAAACTTGTTGGAACGGAAATGTTCAACCTTTCGAATAAACTTTTGTTATACGTTACGCCGAGTATAGAGTAGTCGTAGGGAAGAAGGTACACCTCACCGCCAACGGAAATATCGTTAAGCCGCGCCGCGTTGTACTTTTCCGTTACGCCGTAGCAGGACAAATCCAACAAGTTTTTTTGTTGCAAGTCGACATCCCACTCCTGCGTTGTTGTGTAGATATCCGGCATGCTGCCGCTTGTAAGTTGCCTTTTCATATATGCCGACATATTGGAGCCGTTGTACGGCACCACTTGCACGTCGATTTCCGGATATTTTTCCTTGACCAGCGCAATGAGATTTTTGTAATCCCGACCGGCATCCATAATTGTTATCGGCCGGTGCGAGTTCCCTCCCGACAGCCAACCGTTGACTTTTATTCCGTCGTCGCCGTTACACGCGGCCAACGTAAAGCATAAAATTGCACACAAGATCGTCGCGAACAGAAACTTGCCGCGACGAACGCTTTCGTTTTCCATAAGCACTCCTTCCGAAGGCGCAAAACGCGCCGTCGATGCAAGTTTAATTATAATAACGTTATATACCACGGTCAACAAAGAGGTTAAAAACAGACTAAATTCGACAAGAATTTCCACCGTTCGACAGCATACATAAAAAGAGTAATAACTTGCTTTTTTACGCAAAGGCAGTAACACATACCACAAAACAAAAGCGCCCGAACAAATCATTGTTCAAGACGCTGTTTGCCTGATATTCACCTACTTGTGTTTGCGGAATTTTTGCAAATCCTAGAGCGATTGTTTGCGCCGACGTTTTCAACTCGATTTTGCAAAAAAAACTGCCACCGAACCGCTAGGACTTACTTCTTTTTGCCGAATATCTTTTCAAAAAATCCTTGCTTATTGTACGGCTCTACCTTTATGCCCAAAACTCGATAGCCCTGCTCGGCAATTGCCTGCGTAAGCGCGGCTTCGTTAGGCTCGTCGTCGCAAAGGATGACCGTTTGCCCCTTTACGTGGGACGACGTAACCTTTTTTGGATTGATTGTGCGGCGAACGACGTCGTTCACGTGCGACTCGCACATGCCGCATTGCATTCCGTCTATGTTCAGTGTAACTTTTACCATAGTATTCCTCCTGCCAAGTAAACAGCCCCTGCCTAGTGCGGCAAGGGCTGAAAAATTACTTTTTGATGTCTTTCAAATCTTTGTTTGCATTCTGGCAGTGACAGCACTGACTGCAATCACCGCCGCAATCGCCCGAGCATTTGCCTTGCTTTTTGCGAATTATCGACGCGGCAATAACTCCGCCGACGATTGCTACGCAACAAATTATCAACACTATTTCCCAGGCTCCCATAGTTTATACCCTCGCATTAAGTTTATTTGCCGATCTTTTGTTATACATAACGATAAGCGTAACTACAACTGCGATAACCGCTGCCCAAATGAAGCTTGTCCACCAGAAGTCGCCTATTGTGTAGACCATTGCGGCTACAACGTAACTGGTTGCAATCCAGAAGAACAAAGTCCATTTGTAAGTCTTTTTGTCCGGAAGTTCGGCTTTTGCCGTTGCGACTGCCGCAAAGCAAGGAATCGTTGTCATGTTGAATGCGATGAATGCCAACAATCCTGCAGGAGAAATTCCCGTAGCCTTGATCATTGCAACAACCGCAGCCACACCGTTTTCACCGTTGATGTTACCGGCAAAACTCATGGAGGGGTTCATTGCAAGAATGCAGGCTGCAAGCGTTGCAAACGTTGCGATAACATTTTCCTTGGCGATAAGTCCGGCAACCGCAGCCACGACGAATACCCAACCGTATTCCCCAAGTTGGCTGCCGAATCCGACGGGAGTGAACAAAGGTTGAACAAGCATTGCCACTTGCGCCAAAATACTTTGGTTGACTGCTTCGTCGGCAAGGAACGTCCAGTTAAAGCTGAAGTGAGTAAGAACCCAAATAACGATTGTGGAAGCAATGATGATTGTGAACGCCTTTTTGACAAAGTGCTTTGTTTTGTCCCACAAGTGAAGCATCAAGTTCTTAAATTGAGGAGCGTGATATGAAGGCAATTCCATGATGAAAGGAGGAACTTCGCCTTTCATTGTGGTGTTGCGCATTAGCAGTACGGTTACGATTGCCGTAACGATACCCAACAAGTACATACCGTATGTAATTAAGTCCGCATTGCCATTAGCCCAATATCTGCTGACGATTGCGCCCGCAACTGCCGTCAAAATGGGCAATTTTGCGCCGCAGGAGAAGAACGGGATAACTCTTATGGTTGCCGTACGTTCTTTGTCGTCCGCCAAAGTACGCGTGTTTATCATTGCCGGAACCGAGCATCCGAAGCCCATAATCATAGGCATGAACGCACGTCCGCTAAGACCGAATTTGCGGAACATTCTGTCCAAAATGAACGCGATACGCGCCATATAGCCGGAATCTTCCAAAATGGAGAAGAACAGGAACAGTACCAAAATGGGAGGCAAGAAGGACAATACGCCCGCAAGGCCGTCTATGATACCGTTGTTGATAAGTCCCACAGCCCATTCCGCCATGCCGCTGTTTTCCACGCCGCCTTGAATCCAACCGAACAACTCGCCTACGAGCATGTCGTTCCAAATGTTGTTGATTGCAACGCCGGGTGAATAAATCGTGCCGTCGTAAATGGTTGCGAGCCATCTGCCGCCGTAGTTAAGTTCGTACACGGGTACGCCTTTGGTTGCCGTTTCCTCTTTGGAAATCACGTTGCCGTCTGCGTCCACGTATTCTCCGTCTTCGTTTTGTTCCCATATCAAGTTGCCGTCTGCGTCGGTACTTTGTAACGGTTTGCCGTCTGCGCCTTTAACAAGGAACGCCTCGTTTTCCGAAAGAGAAGGCATAAATCCGCCACCGATTGCGTTGATATAGAACAAGTCTTCGCTGAATGTAAGGTGGAAAATAAGGAACAAAATCACAAGGAAAATGGGGATACCCCAAATTTTGTGGGTGAGAACTTTGTCCACCTTGTCGGATTTGCTCATTTTTACTCTGTCTTTGTTTTTGTGTTCCAAAACCAAAGCAAAGTTTTTGGAAATGTATTTGTATCTTGCGTCGGCAACCAGTGCTTCGAAGTCGGTGCCGAACACGTCGTCGCTGAACGTCTTTTTGAACTCTTCCACCATTGCGACGGTATCTTTGTGCATTTCCACTTCGATACTGTCGTTTTCCACAAGTTTTACTGCGTGGAACAAGGGGTTTTCTACGTTTTTACCGCCGAGAGCGATTCTAACGTCGCCGAGTAAGTGAGAAAGTTTACTGCTTTCAAGCACGGTTGTGCCTTTACGAACTTTTTTGCTTTCGTTGTAGGCTTTGTCCATCAACTCTTTAAGTCCCGTTTCCTTCAAAGCGGAAATTTTTACGACGGGTACGCCCAAACGCTTTTCCAATTCGTGTTCGTTGATTTTGTCGCCTGCTTTTTCC
>CAKRAM010000032.1 GCA_934294965.1 uncultured Clostridia bacterium | reverse complement strand
AAGCCCGGCAGCAACGGCAAATAGTCCATACAGAATGCGCGTGTCCACCGCTTGCTTTGCAAAGTGATCGGCAACGCCGTCCCAATATCCGAGAGAAAAGCCGAAACTGTTATACAGCGGCAAAGACGCTTGCAAATTGCTGACCTTTGCGTTGGCAAACATAATCATCACAACGATGGGCGCAATACAAAGAACCATCAAAAAGCTGAAACCGAACAAACGCCAAATGTTTTCTCTGTACAAAACTTTGAAGAAATTCCAAGTGTTAAGTCTGTTTAGGCGTTTTTCGACGTGTGAACAACGCTCGTTTTCCAATTTGATTTTGCGAAAATCCATAATTACTGTCCTTTGGGAGCAAACTTGCCCCTATATATAAAGATACTTGTATAGTATAACAAAAAAAATTAGATTTATCAAGGGATTTTCACTAATTGCCGACCGCCGCCGAGGACGGCTTCCGTTGGTTCGTATGCAAGGTTGGTTGCGGCTTGCAATGGTTGGCGTTGCAATGCCTATTACTCTCAACAAGGAACAAGCGTAGAATACGAACCTGCGAAGCCGGCTATGCCGGTCAGGATGACATGTTGGAAGCCAATTGTGGCGATTGTTAGTCAACAAAAACGTCAAAGCAAACAACAAAGCAATTTTTACAATTGAAAACAGTTAATCAGTATTTCATACGAACCAACGGAAACAGGCTTTGCCTGCGCTCAACATGACATATGGGAAGCCGATTGTGGCAATTGTTAGTCAACAAAAACGTCAAAGCAAACAACATGGCAATATTAACAATCGGATGTTTTTTTGCCAACTGTGCCTACTAACCTGCTGAACCGCCATCGGCGGCCGATACGCGGCTCGTGAATGCCGCTCTTTATTTCGCACGGCTAAATAAACAATTGACTTTGAAGGACATTGCAATGCCGATTACTCTCAACGAGGAACAAGCGTAGAATACGAACCGGTGAAAACCGGCTTGCCGGCACCGTTGCACTTGAGGTCGGTAGGCGGCAAAAATTGCGCATACGACAGGGTTCGACAAAATAGAATATACAAACGATACTTTGCTATTGGCGCAATTCACCGCTTTTCGGCAAAGCGGCAAGTGCAGAAGCAGGCATGCGCTTTTGCCGATTGCGAAAACGTCAAAGAGGCTTTTGCCTTGAAACGTTTGGGTATAAATACGATTTGGGAGAAGGATAAATATGGTTTCTATTGCTGTTATCGGGGCGAGCGGACTGGTGGGAGAAGCGTTTTTGTCGGTGCTTGCCACAAAAATGCCGACGTGCAGGCTTCGGCTATTTGGGGAAAAATCGGCAGGCAAGACGGTTGACTTTTGTGGAAGGTCGATAAAAATCCAACGCGTGGACGAGTTACCAACCCTAAACGGCGGCTACGCGATTTTTGCCGCCGACAATGCCGTGTCCCAAAGGTGGATTCCCGTTTGCCAAAGTAACGGAGTGACTTGTATAGACAACAGTTCGGCGTTTAGGCTGGATGACGGAGTGCCGCTTGTCGTTCCGCCGGTGAACGCCGATGTCGTTGACGAACGCCAAACGCTTTTTGCAAATCCCAATTGCACCACCATACAGGTTTGCGTGGCGGTAAATCCGCTAAAACCACTGTTGCCGCAAAAAATGAAAGTTGTCACCATGCAGGCGGCAAGCGGCGCGGGAATGGGCGGACTGCTGGATTTGACCGAGGGGCGCTCCTACGGGCGGCTTAAGGAATTTGCCCACCCTATTGTCGACAATGTTTTGCCAAAAATCGGCTTGGGAGAAAACGGCAAGTACACTACGGAAGAACTTAAAATGAAGTTTGAAAGCCGCAAAATTTTGAATTTGCCGAGCCTTGCGGTCAACTGTTTGTGCAATCGCGTTCCGGTGAGCCGCGGACATTCGGTTTGGGTAAACTTGACGCTAGGCAAGCCGTTTTCCATTGGCGAAGTTAAAGATTTGCTAAAACAGCAACCTCAACTGCTGCTTTTGGACAACGCCGAATCCGACCTTTACCCGATGCCGCAGATTTTGCGGTACACTTCCTACGTGGGCGTTGGACGAATTGTTGCCGACGAAACCGACGAGCGCACCTTGAACATGTTTGTTGTTGCAGACAATCTTTTGCGTGGAGCGGCTTACAACGCATACGAAATTTTGCAACTTTTGATTTGCAAGCGCGGCAAAGCGCAATCGACAGGAGAAAAAAATGTTTGAAGTTATAACCGCATTGGCAACGCCCTACAAGCAAGGCGCAATTGACGTAAGTTCGCTTGCAGCACTGGCTAAGAGGCAGGTTTTGGGCAACGTGGACGGAATTTTGGCGTGCGGAACAACCGGGGAAGAGCCGCTGTTATCCTTTGCCGAGGTGAAAACGATCGTTTCGGTTTGCAAAATAGTTGCGCCGCGCGTTCCGTTGTGGGTGGGCGTGGGCGGATTTGACACAAAAACCGTGTGCAAAAAAGCCGAATTTGCAAAATCGCTTGGAGCCGACGAGTTGCTGGTTGCACCGCCACCGTTCACCAAATGCACCGAAGCGGGATATGAAAAGCACGTTAAGGCGATTTCACGTGCGTTCGGCAAAAAAGTTTGGCTGTACAATTGCCCGTCAAGATGCGGATACGAACTGCCGAAGAGCGCGGTTGAAAGATCGAGCCGATATGCGGCAGGCGTGAAGGACGCAGGGGACGGCTCGTTTGGCGAAGTGTGCAAAAAATTCGGTTTGAGAGTTTTGTGCGGAAGCGACGAACGGCTGATTGGCGGCAATGAAAGCGGAGTGATTTCAGTCACTAGCAACGTTGCGCCACGTCTTACCAGGCTTGCGGGAGAAAACAAAGCCGACGAAAACCAAAAAGCCGCCTTTTTTGAACTTGCAAAAATTACGATGAAAGAGGTCAATCCCGTGCCGATTAAGTACGTTTTGCTCAAATCGGGCGTGTTTTCGACCTGCGAAATGCGAATGCCGCTGACCTCTGCCAACGACCAAACGCGCGCGCTTGCCGACAAGTGGCTACAAAAATATATGCCGAACGGGGTGGAAAAATGGTGATTGCCGTTATCGGGTGCGACGGACGAGTGGGAAAAGTTTTGACAGAACTGGCGGTGAAGCACCGTCACGTTGTGCTGGCGATTGACAAAAACAAGCGAATTTGGCTAAAAGCAAGCAACGAAACGGATAATTTTGAAGCAAAACCGAGCAATACCGAGCAAATTGACGCACGAAAAGCGTTTTTTGAGCAAAAAACGGGCAACGAAATCGCTTACAAGACAAATCAAATTCAAGTTGCAAGTAACAAAGAAACAGAAATAGAACCTATTACCGACAAGAAAGACGACGGCAAAAATATCAGCATCGACGGCGGTAAATTTTGCAAGGCAACCGAAAGCGGCAAAGCCGAATGCGAGCCGAAAGTTGACGTGGCGATAGATTTTTCCGCACCGTCCGCACTAGCGCAAACCGTTGAATTTTGTAAAGCGCAAAACTGCAACTTGGTTTACGGCGTTACCGGTCTTAACTTCGACCAAGAGCAAATGCTTGCGGCACTGGGCAAAAGCGTAACCGTGGTTAGGCGGGCAAATTTCAGCGCGGGCGCAAAATTGCTGGAAAAACTTGCTATTATTGCCGCGCGCGAACTGAAAAATTGGGACTGCGACATTGTGGAAATACATCGCAAGGGGAAACAAGACGCCCCTTCCGGGACGGCAAAAAATTTGGTGTACGAATTGAGCAATGCGCGCGGAAGTTTTTCCGCAACAACGGCAACTAGCATTAGGAGCGGCACGGAGTTTGGAACGCACACCGTGATTTTTGGCGGGGACGGGGAAAGCCTGACCATTACGCACAGAGCGCAAAACGTTGAAGTTTTTGCCAAAGGCGCGCTGGAAGAAGCCGAAAAACTTTTGAAAACGAAGTGAAACCGACGGAAAACATACGATAAACGACGGGAAAAGACAAATTTAGTAAAAAACGGTTACGCAAGCGCGATAACCTGCCGAATAGCAACAAAATTGCCGTTATCTGTTAGGATATGAATGACATTTGACAGGAAGAAAAAACATACTAAAAACGACACAAATACACTAGTTTTACTAAACGGAAATTTCTTTCACTACGACATTTGACACAAAGAAAAAAACTCCGCCGAACAATTTGGCGGAGTTTTTTGTATTTAGATTTATGATTATAGTTGCATTAAAGTACTTGAACAAGACTTTACATACACTTGGCTATGATTGCGTAAAACATTGTTTGCACACTGCAATGCTTACACAACTTTGTTTGTAAAAAACGATGTTTTCACAAGGCTTTGCAAAAAAATCGAATTGAAGTTGCAAAAGCGATTACCATCGGCTTATTGCGGTTTGCGGAGAATATCGCCGGGGAGCAAATCGAAGGGGCAATTTATCACCAAAAGTTGTTTGACTTTGTTGCAAACTTCCACCGCTGCGCCACGTTCATCAGTGACGGAAGTGACCGTAAACGTTTTGCCCGTGTAGCCTGCAGCCGAAAGCACTTCCAGTCGGTCACCGAATGCAAATTTGTTGCGTTGCTCGATAAGCAGTTTGCCGCCGCCCGAATTTTGCTTTACCACGGCAATAAATTTGTATTCTTCCACCGCTTTGCTGTCCTCGTAGTACTGGCGAGATGCGGGATCGACCTCGGAAAGATAGAAACCCGTTGTGTACTTGCGGTGGCTTGCCTTGTTAAGTTCGTTTTGAAGCTGCGCAATAAGTTCATCGGAAAAAGTGCCGTCGGCAATTGCGTTAAGCGCTTTTCGATATGCCGAAACGACGGTTGCGACGTAGAAAACCGACTTCATTCTGCCCTCGATTTTAAGCGACGAAACGCCTGCTTGCAAAAAACGCGGAAGCACGGAAAGGGTGTTCATGTCCTTGCTGTTGAATATGTAGGTGCCGTTTTCGTCCTCGAACACGGGCAGTTCGTCGTCGCGGCTGACCTCCCTAACGTACCACTTCCAACGGCAGGCTTGAACGCATTCGCCGCGGTTGCTGTCCCTATCGGTGAGGTAACCGGAAAGCAAACATCTGCCGCTATAACTTATGCACATTGCGCCGTGAACGAAAGTTTCCAACTCCACGTTCGGATTCATTTGGTGGATTTCGGCAATTTGCTCCAAGGGGACTTCCCGTGCTAAAACCACGCGCGAAGCACCAAGTTCGCTCCACGCGGCAACGGCGTATCCGTTGGTTGTGTTTGCCTGCGTGGAAACGTGAACGGTGAGCCGACTGTGGGATTTTACAAAGCGAAAAACGCCCAAGTCCGACACCAAAACGGCGTCGACTCCGGCGTTTTCCAAAACATTGAGGTAGGCCGGAAGTTCGGCAAAATCGGCATTTTTGGCAAAGATGTTGATTGTGACGTACACCTTTTTATCCAAGTTATGAGCGTAGGCGCACGCCTCGGCAATTTCCTCGTCGGTAAAGTTGTCGGCAAACGCTCGCAGTCCGTACCGCTTGCCTGCCAAATACACCGCGTCTGCACCGAAGTGAAAGGCAGTTTTTAGTTTTTCCATATTGCCGGCAGGCGCCAAAAGTTCCACGGATTTTGCCGCATTTTGTATGTTTTGTAGTACTATGTCTGTCATATTAGATTAAAGTTTGCCGATTTTTGGCAGTGTTTGTTATGTTGGTGTTATTTTTGTGTTATGCGAGGCGTTTTGAACTCAACTGCACCGTTGTTTGTGCGACGTGGCGGTGCGAGCCTACAATTTTTTTGAAATAGTTACGCCATCGCCTATTCTGTACAACGTTGTAGACAACCGTTTGTCGGCAAGAAGTTCGTACAAAAACTCGTGCATATTGCGTGCAACGGTTATGTGTTTGTGGCGTTTATCTTCCGGAACGTGCTCCACCAATCCCTTGTACAAAACGTTGTCGCAAACAAGCGTGCCGCCGGATTTTAGCAAGTCGAACAAGTACGGAAAAAATTTTACGTACTGCCCCTTGGGGCCGTCCATAAAAATGAAATCGTACTGCCCGGTTAATAGCGGAACGATTTGCCTTGCGTCCCCCAAAAACAAATTGACTTTGTCGTTTACGCCTGCCTCGGCAAAATTTTGCTTTGCCATACGGGCGTTGTTTTCGTCCATTTCTATGGTGTTGAGTTTGGCGGACGGGCAAGCCGTGAGCATGATTATTCCGCTGTACCCTATTGCCGTACCGATTTCCAAAATGCTTTGCGGCGCAGCGTTTTGCACGGTGTCGAACAACAATTGTTTGGTGTCGTCCAACATGACCGGAATGTAGTTTTTGCGAGCAAAAGCCTCGATTGCCGAGATCTCCATATTTTCCTCTTTGAGTAAAATCGATTGCGTGAGTTTACAACAGCGGCGCGAGCGTATTACAACTTATCCGCCTGTGGAATTTCGTCAATGATCTACGTCAACTTTGACTAACCGCATTTACGGTTGCATGCCGCACCGTCGACAAACATCATCATCGGATACGGCAATTCCACGATTTTTGCCACGAGCGTTGCCCGCGAACTTCCGCCCTGCCGCAAGCGTTTGCCCGATTACACTTCCAAAATGATGGGAAGCACCATCGGGTTGCGCTTATACTTGGAGCGAAAGTAACGACGAACAAGCCGTTGAATGTTGGTTTTGAGCGTGGACACGCCGTCGGCGTACAAGTCCGAAGCGGCAAGCTCGGCAAAAATTTGCTTTTTGAGTTCGTCGAGGGGATTTTCGTGAGCGGAATCGCCCGCAAAAATGCAACCGCGGCTGACAATTTCCGGGCCGGAAGCAACCACGCCGTTTCGTCTGTCGATGCCGACCACGCAAATAAAAATTCCGTCCTCGGCAAGGGACAAACGGTCCTTAAGCACAATGTTGCCCACGTCGCCGACGCCAAGTCCGTCCACCATCACGTTGCCGCTTTCCACCTGACCTGCAATTTTGAAAGTGTTGGCGTCCACTTCGATGCAATCGCCCACTTCCGGAATGATCACCGAAGATTGTTTATGCCCCAGTTTGCACACAAGCATTTCGTGCTGTTTCAGGTGGCGGTATTCTCCGTGAACGGGAATAAAATACTTGGGTTTGATGAGCGTGTAAACCAGTTTAAGTTCCTCTTGGCAGGCGTGTCCGGAAACGTGCACCGCTTGCAGTGCCGAATACACAACCACCGCCCCCAGCCGATACAAATTGTTGATTACGTTGTAAACGTCCTTTTCGTTGCCCGGGATGGGCGTTGCCGAGATAACGATTGTGTCATTACTGCCGATTTGGACTTTGTTAAACTCTCCGCTTGCCATGCGCGTTAGCGAGGACATCGGTTCGCCCTGACTGCCCGTGGACAAAATTACAAGTTTGCCGTCCTCTACGCCGGAAACCTTGTCGATATCCACAAACAGGCTTTCGTCCACCGTCATTTGACCGACGCGCACTGCCGTTTCGATGTATTTTACCATGCTTTTGCCGGCAACTGCGATTTTGCGCTTGTACTGCCGAGCAAGTTCCATTATCATGCCCAGTCTATCCACGTTGGAAGCAAACGTCGCAATAATAATCCTGCGCCCTTTTGCATCTTGGAAAACTTTGTTTATCGTTTCACGAACGACCGATTCGCTCATTGTGTAGCCGGGCTTTTCCACGTTGGTGGACTCCGACATCAAAAGCAAAACGCCCTCTTTGCCGATTTCCGCAATGCGGTTTAGGTTCATGATTTCGTTGCCCAGCGGCGTGTAGTCTATTTTGAAGTCCCCCGTGTGGAACACCGCGCCTACCGGAGTGCGCAAACAAATTGCAAGAGAGCCTGCAACCGAGTGGGAAACGTGGACAAATTCCGCCGAGAACTCCCCAAGAGGGACGATTGTTTTATCTCCGACGGGTACAAAATTGACTTTGTTCTGAACGTCGTGCTCGATAAGTTTGTTTTCCACAAGACCAAGCGTAAGTTTGGTGCCGTACAAGTTGACCTTTTTTTGAAGCTTTTCCACCAAAAACGCAACGCCGCCGATGTGGTCTTCGTGTCCGTGCGTAAGCAACACGCCTTTGAGTTTATCTTGGTGCGCAATTAGGTAGGAAAAATCCGGGATAACCACGTCTACGCCCGGCATGTCCGAACCGGGGAAAGCCAAGCCTACGTCGATTACGACGATGCTGTCGCCGTACTCGAACAAGGTCATATTTTTGCCGATTTCTCCCACGCCGCCCAAAAACATAACTTTCAGTTTGCTTTTGCGCTTGGCGTTGTTGTGCCGCATAACCTCATTGCCGATTTGCATTTTGGAATACGCAGCCGAAGGCGTGTTGGTTTGGACGGCGTAGTTTTGCACGTTGCCGCCACTCAAAAAGGATAGTTCCTTTTTGCCGTTGTTTTGCTTACTGTTGCCGCTTTGCTCATGCTTTTGCGCATTTTTGGACGCTTTTTGCGCACGTTGCGGCTTTTGTTGTGCATTTTGCGGCTTTTGTTGTGCATTTTGCGGCTGTTTTGGCTGCATTTTTTGCT
>CAKRAM010000031.1 GCA_934294965.1 uncultured Clostridia bacterium | reverse complement strand
GTCCAAGTCCTGCCTGTAAGTTATTCCTATCCACTTTTCGTGACACAAATAACCTTTTACCGTTGCTTGGTTGCTTTTTATCATCTTGTCAACCGAAATCGGTATCAAGAATTCATCTTTCATCAAGTCGGCATCAACCAAAAAGTCTTTATACTGCTTATCCAAATAGGCAAAAACATCCGGAGTAAACAGCCACAAATTCATAGATACTGGCGTTGCGGGATCGAAAACAACTCCGTCGTCGCGAACGATCTTTCCGTCTATTACTTCAATTTTGGATTCTTCTATATCGGTCAGCAAATCGCCTTGGAACTTGCAAACACCGCGACAAACCGACCCCGACTCACTCAAAGTGTTGCCGAGTTTGTACGCCACCATTCCGTATTCGGTCTGTTTTGCGGCAATCAGGTGATTGTATGCCAATTCGAACGCCTGTTTGCCGTAATAATCGTCGGCGTTGACAATTGCAAACGGATCGCTGACAACGTCTTTGCAGCACCAAATTGCGTGGGATGTTCCAAGCGGCTTTGCTCTACCGACAGGACAATCATCCCAAGACTGCGTTACGTATTTTACACTTTTTGCGACCTTTTCGGCGCGCGCGCCAACGGTTTGAATAAATTCGTTTCGGAATTCCTTGCTTATAACAAAAACGATATTTTCAAATCCTGCCTGAACGGCATCGTAAACCGAAAAATCTACAATAACCCTGCCACTATTCGTGATAGGTTCAATTTGCTTAAATCCGCCAAATCTACGGCCGAAACCGCCGGCCAAAACAAGTAAAGTTGCACTCACAACAACACCTCCCGTAATTAATATATACTATACTAAGTAAATCTTTTGCCTGTCGGCAAAAGATTTCAAACACTAACGTGTTTTCCGCAAAAACTAGCGTTTTTGCCTTCGCGTATGTAAAACTGCAAAGTCGCAAACCCTTGCAAGCAAGTTTGCAACTTCTTGTATTATGATATATGAGCAAATAACGTCCGTTGCCGATGTTATTTTAGGCTATCCAACAGCTCGGCAAGTTGCAACGGCGTATCTACCACAGCGACGGTATTTGCGTTTTCCAAATCGTTGCGTTTTCCAAAACCGTAAGTTACGGCAATTACGTCGATACCGTTTTCGTTAGCACCGTTCACGTCATACAAAGTGTCGCCTATCATCACGCAGTCGGATTTATTCCAGCCATTGTCTGAAATCAATTGGCGCAAAATTTCACTCTTATATCCGCGTTTTTCGGTTTGACCGTAAACTTTGGTAAAATAATCGTACAAGTGAAGATTTTTTAGCGACAAAACGGCGTGCGGTTGGTATTTGCTGGAAGCAAGAGCAATAACGTAACCTTGCTTATACAGCCTTTCGATAAGTTCGGGAATGCCGTCGTACACTCGACACATTTCGGCAGCATTCAACTTTTGATAAATATCGTAATGGCGCAATATCGCCTCGTCTTTTCGCTCGGTACCGACAAATTCCGTGTAGGTAAAATCCAACGGAGGTCCGATGTGCTTGGAAAAATCTATGTTGGAATAGTCGATTCTGTAACTATCAAGCACTCCCATAAAAGTAGCATAGACTCCGGGAGATGTGTCGTTAATTGTTCCGTCAAAATCGAATATCACGTATTTGTATTTCATATGTATCACCAAAATGCTTTATATAGGTAGCAAATTTGCCCGATTTGAAAACAAATCAGGCAAATTTTTGGTGCCGATGACCGGACTCGAACCGGTACGACTTATTAGGTCGAGGGATTTTAAGTCCCTTGCGTCTGCCTATTTCGCCACATCGGCATCACGCTTATTATAACAAAAATCAAATTGGATGTCAACGATTGATACAAAGGTGACAAATATTCTTAAACATTGCACAAGTAATACGTTGTTAATTTTCGTTTTGGTGATAAATTTGCTGCATTAACTTTTACGATTTTTACAAGTGTGCGTCTTAGCTTACATCTTTTGAGGCGCCACAATGAGCGTTGCTTTGTTAAAAAATTTTTCAAAAACGGAATCGTCATCCGAATGGTGAAAGGCTCACTTTATTCGAATTCATTTATTGATTTGTGGTTTTAGGTGTGAAACCCACCGCTTTCACCGCTGCAAAGCAGGATTTAATAACGAAGTGATTACATCCGCAATAGGTGGATTTTTACGCCAACAGCGAATTTAACAAAAAAAACACTTGCAGGTGCAAGTGTTTCTTTGGAGGCACCACCCGGAATCGGACCGGGGATGAAGCTTTTGCAGAGCTCTGCCTTACCGCTTGGCTATGGTGCCGTACTTGTATATTCTATCAAAATGCAAAGAAAAATGCAACAGTTTTAGCGTAATTTTCTAACAAAATATTCAAAACGTATAGTTAAATATTTTGTGTGATTGATTACTTTGCATTTTTTATAAAACTTATGATTAGACTGTTTCGTTGCTACTAATAGGTTGCACGTTTTTAACAAAAATTCTCCGGCTAAAAACCAAACACAATATTTAGCAAAACGTATTGCTGTAGGCTAAACCATTTTAGCAAATTATATGTGAGTGCCTCACAGATA
>CAKRAM010000030.1 GCA_934294965.1 uncultured Clostridia bacterium | reverse complement strand
CCAAACTACCGAGTGAATCTTTGTCGCAATTAGGCGCAGCACACTGTTGATGAATTTTTGTAAAAAAAGAGCTCGGCAAAACCCGAACTCCGAAAATAATTTAGATAATTGTTTGACAACTAGAACGCCATCGTTCCCACGTTTCGCACGGATAGTGTCAAGACGTGCTTATTGCCGTACTTGGCGCGACATTCTGACACAAAATCGTCAAAACTGCTTTTGGGAACAACGCACAGCACCGTGCCGGCAAAGCCTCCTCCGTGCACTCTTGCCGCGCAAGCAGGGCAGATGCTTTTGGCAAAATCTATAATGCCGGTTATAGAGTCGTCGCCGTCGAATGCGGCGCAATTTTTAAGGTCGTAGCGACTGCTTTCTCCGCTTTGGTTTAATAGTTCCACCACTTTGCGTTGATTGCCTGTCTTAATTGCGTTTTCCGCCTCGCTTACACGACGGCACTCGTTGAAAAAGTGCCTTGCCCGTGCGTAAGCGCGCGATCCGACAATCTTTTCCACCTGCGTATCGGCAAAAAAGCGTTCCGGAGGTACTTCGATGAGGCGTTGCGCTCCAAAATAGGTTGCGACGGCTTTCATATCGTCGGTAACCTGCGCGTACAGCCCGTTTAGCGACGAATGGCTTTTGCCGCTGTTAATCAACACAAACTTATACGACGGCAACGGATCGACCGACTTGCGATAATCGAAACCGCCGCTAAAATCCATCACCACCGCACCGCCGACGGCAATTACGCTTTGATCCAGCAATCCGCAAGGCTTGTTAAAATAGACATTTTCGGCAAATTTGCCTGCTTCGGCTTTATCTTTGACTGTTACGGCGCCGCCGTTGTACAAACAAGAAATAATTTCGGCAATGGCAAGTTCGAACGCCGCACTGGACGAAACGCCTGCGCCCGTAGGCACGTCGGAAGTGAATACGGCGTTAAATCCGCCCACTTTGTAGCCGCACTTTTTTAGATAGGTCACCACCCCTTTTGCCAATCCCAAACTTCCGCCGCAAACTTTTTCGTCGTTCACGCGGAAAACGATACTTCTGAACCCGCCGCCGCAAATAGTGATTTTATCGTTGCCGGACGCATCGAACGCAGCGGCAATATCGATGTTGACCGTGCAACCGATAACGCTGCCGCCGTTGTGGTCGGTGTGGTTGCCGATGAACTCTATCCTGCCGGGAGAGGAAGCAACGTAGCATCCTTTGGCGGCAAAACGACGTTTGAAATCGGTTATCAGTTTTGCGTAGCGCGCATATTGCTTGATATTGGCTTTGCCGTACACTTTAGACAAATCGGTGCAAGACAAACTAGACGTAAAATACTTCATAATTCACCTTTTGTGAGGAAAAATAGCAAATTTACGAAATTATTTTACCACAAACATAGTGCGTATGCAACAACAAATTGCGCCGTTTGCTACTCCACCGTTACGGACTTTGCCAAATTGCGCGGTTTATCCACGTCTCTACCGAGTTTTTTTGCCGTGTGGTAAGCAAGCAGTTGCATCGGCACGACGGATATTATACCGTACAAATCCTCGTTCAAGGTGGGCAATGTGAACGTTTTGCCTTTGGCACAATATGGCGAAACGGTTACGGTTGTTGCGCCTCGCGCCTCGGCTTCGGCAACCGAGCCTTCGGTTTTGTTTTTCAGGTCGCACTCGGTGGAAAAAGCAATAACCGCAACGCCCTTTTCCATAAGCGCAAGCGTGCCGTGTTTAAGTTCGCCTGCAGGATAAGCCTCGGAATGAATGTAGGTTATCTCCTTAAGTTTAAGCGAACTTTCCGCAGCCGTGGCGTAATCACCCTTCCTTCCGATAAAAAACACTGCCGAAGCCGACTTAATCTCCTCTGCTAAACTTTCGATTTGCCCTTCCGCGGCAAAAATCTCGTCCACGCAAGCCGCCGCACGCAAAATTCCCGAGCAAAGGTTTTCGCACTTATCCGCCGACACACACCCCAAACTTTTGCCGAAATCGGCAAGCAGTAAAATGAGCGTTGCCAACTGACAATTGTACGCTTTTGTGCTGGCAACGGCGTACTCCGCGCCTGCGTGAACGCCAACAACGATTTTGCAAACGCCCGCAAGTGTGGAAGAAACCGTGTTGGTGATTGCCAAAACCACAGCGCCGCACTGCTTGGCTTTTTCAGCCGCGCAAACGGTATCCGCCGTTTCTCCGCTTTGACTGATAAACACAGCCAACGTGTCCCTTCCGCACGGGTAGTTGTCGTAAGTGAACTCGCTTGCATGCACGGCAAAACAATCCACAGGCAACAGTTTGCGAGCAACCGAGCATGCTGCCAAACCGCTGTTATACGCCGTTCCGCAACCGATTAAGTATATCCTGCGGATTTTGCCGGTCTTGACGTTGCAAAATATTTTTCCGAATTTGTAGTTTTTGGCAACAGCACGCAATCCGCGCGGTATGTCGTAAATTTCCGACAGCATTTTGTCCCCTTTCGGAACGGAAACGCTTTCTGTTAGCGGCGGCGCAAACTCCACCTGCACTATTTTGCCGTCGAAACCGTAAAATGCTGCTCTATCCTTGCTCAATGCGCACACGGTGCCGTCCGCAAGAGTGGCAACAGCCGAACATCTTGAAGAAATGCAGCGCACGTCCGAGCAAACGCAGTAGCCCTGTCCGGTTTTGCCGACAATCAGCGGACTGCGGCGTTTTACGGCAAACAACTCGTCAAAACGAGTTAGTATTGCCAGCGCAACCGCCCCCGTAAGCCTGTTTGCCACACTCAAAACTGCCTGCAAAGCGTTTCCTCGATAGTACTTTTCCAACAAATGCGCAACCACTTCACTGTCGGTTTGAGAGGAAAATTTGTAGCCCTCGACTGTTAGTTCCTTTTTAAGTTCGGCGTAATTTTCTATTATCCCGTTATGTACCACGGCAAAATTGCCTTTTGCCGACAAAAACGGATGGGCATTTTCGTTGCACACCGCGCCGTGCGTTGCCCATCTGGTATGCCCTATGGCGCAATCGGCGACGGCGGGCAAAACCAACTTGTTTTTTAGGTTATCCACCCTGCCGACGGTTTTGCAAATTTCAATTTTGCCGCTGACGTTATATGCCACGCCTGCCGAATCGTAGCCGCGATATTCCAAAAACTCCAACGCTTCGACTGTTGACAAAACGGCGTTTTTGTCGCCGACCGCTCCGAAAATTCCGCACATTGCCTTCCTCCTCTACTTTGCAGTATATGTCGCGTCAGCCGCCGATGATACAACACACGTTTTTTTTGGTTATACGTTTGACGGCAAAAAAGTATCGTTGTATAATTGGTAGGTTATAGAGCAAAGAAACACATTTTTTAGCCGCAAGACGGCAAATCGGGTACTATATGAAAAGAGAAGACATAAGAAACATTGCAATCATCGCCCACGTAGACCACGGCAAAACAACGCTTGTGGACCAACTGCTTAAACAAAACGGCATTTTTAGAACCAACGAGGTCGTTGCCGAACGCGTTATGGACAGCAACGATATCGAAAGAGAACGCGGAATTACCATACTTGCAAAGAACACTGCAGTTCACTACAACGGCACGAAAATCAACATTATCGACACCCCGGGACACGCCGATTTCGGCGGCGAAGTGGAACGTATCTTGTCTATGGTAGACGGCGTTTTGTTGCTTGTAGACGCAATAGAAGGCTGCATGCCGCAAACCAGATACGTGCTTAAAAAGGCGTTGGGACTGGGCAAAAAAGCGTTGGTTGTCATCAACAAAGTGGACAAGGGAGAGTTTGACGAACACGCACTAAGAGAACAAATTATGGAACTGTTTTTGGAATTGGGTGCAAGTGACGACCAATTCGATTTCAAAATTTTGTTCGCTTCCGCAAAGCAAGGTTGGGCAAGCACAAGTCTGTCCGTTCCGTCCACAACGATGGCTCCGCTTTTGGACGCGATTATAAGCGAAATTCCCGCGCCGGAAGGAGAGACCGACAAAGGTCTTCAACTACTTTTGTGCAACATCGACTACGACGAATACATCGGTAGAATAGGCATAGGCAAAGTCAACCGCGGAGTAATTCGCGACGGACAGCAAGTTGTGGTTTGCCACCGTGACGGCACCACTCACACGGCAAAAGTTTCCCGATTGTTCCAATTTGAAGGACTTAAACGCGTTGAATGCGAAAGCGGCTCGATGGGCGACATTGTGGCCATCAACGGCATTGGCGAAATGAACATCGGCGAAACCATTTGCGACACCGACCACGTTGAACCGCTACCCTTTGTGCATATCGACGAGCCGACGCTATCGATGCTGTTTATGGTAAACAACAGCCCGTTTGCCGGCAAAGAAGGCAAGTTTGTCACCAGCCGTCACATCCGCGCAAGACTGTTCAAAGAAGTGGAAACAAACGTATCCATGCGCGTGGAAGAAACCGACAGTGCCGATTGCTTCAAAGTTTACGGCAGAGGTGAATTGCACCTTTCAATTTTGATAGAAAACATGCGCCGCGAAGGTTTTGAGTTTCAAGTATCTCGCCCGAAAGTTATCTTTAAGGAAATTGACGGCGTAAAGTGCGAACCCATAGAAGACCTTGTTGTGGAAGTTCCCGACGAATACGTTGGCGCGGTTATGAACAAACTCGGGATGCGCAAAGCCGAACTGGTTTCCATGACGCCGGACGCACAAGGCGGCACAAAGTTGGAGTTCAAAATCGCTTCCCGTTGCCTTATCGGTTACCGCAGCGAACTGCTTACCGACACAAAAGGCTTTGGTGTGATGAGCAGCGTGTTTGACGGCTACGAACCCTACAAGGGGGATATTCAGGAACGCACCAGAGGCAGTTTGGTTTGCTTTGAGGACGGCGTTACCACCGCTTACGGATTGTTTAACGCACAGGAACGTTGCCGTTTGTTCGTCGGCCCCGGTCTTCCCGTTTACGCAGGAATGATTGTGGGAGAAAACAGCCGCGAGGACGATATTTCCGTAAACGTGTGCAAAACCAAGCACCTTACCAACAACCGCGCAAGCGGAAGCGACGAAGCGTTGAAACTTACACCGCCGACGATTTTGAGTCTTGAGCAGTGTTTGGAATTTATCGCCGACGATGAATACGTGGAGGTTACTCCGCAATCGATAAGACTGCGCAAAGCAATTTTGGATCACTCCGAACGTATGCGTATTTGGGCAAAGAACAACAAAAAATAGTGCCGATACAAAATTAGACGGCTGTTTGCACAGCCTAAAACCGAAAACTCAGTGAAAATAATAAAGAGCATATCTTGGGGAACACCCTCAAATATGCTCTTTTTTATGTGTTTTAAGTAATTGCTTTGAACGGTTAGCCAAACTACGAACCTAATAAATCCGTACTCGGCGGCGTTGCGCGTAAGCAATGTTTTGAAAATTAGCCAAATGACTGCGATATTGTTGCCGTGCTTTTTCCCTATGTTCAATTTGTGCGTCGGGACGGAATTTTACGGCTTGTTCCAAGGCAAAAAGTAAATCACGTTGCCGTCCGTCATTTTGGAAGTTGCACCGTCGTCGTCCAACACAAGGTAACTAGGCGCGCCGTCACGCGGCAAAGCAATGGATCCGACGTTCAAAGCAAAAATACCGTTAGGCAATTTACGCAAAGAACTGACGTGCGTATGCCCGTACACCAGCGCGTCGCCATGCCCCAAAATCGGAGGCAATTTCCAACTGTTGTACCTGTGTCCGTGCGTGAACAAAATCGTGCGGTTGAACTTGTAGGTTACTTCGTAATCCTGCAAAGGAAACGGCAAAAGAGCCTCGTCGTACCTGCGGTCGTTGTTTCCGCGAACGGCATACAGCGGAGCGTCAAACATCTGCACCGCTTGCGCCACTTTTGACGAATCGGAAGAAAAACCGCCGAACAAGTCACCGCAAAGCGCAACAGCGTTAGGCTTTTCGGATTTAACTATATTCATGGCAGTTTCGTATGCCGAAAGATTGCCGTGAAAGTCGGAAAAAACGAGAATTTTCATTATAGTAAAATTTGCTCGGCTGCAAATAAAAGCAACCGAGCATTTTGTTATTTTTTGGGATTCCAAGGTGTTTTGAAACGCGGAGTGTTTAGCAGTTCGCCCAAAATGACGGCTTTTGCAATTGCAGGTCTATCCGCCTCGATTTGCAAGTCGTAAGCCTCGTCGTCCTCGATAAGACGAACGCCGTCCAATTCCGCACAGCCCTCGTCCGACACTTGGCCGAGCGAGCCGACGATTGGCTTGTAGCTCTCCGCAATGCCGCTATGTGTGTGATTGCTCTTGGGCGCGGTTTTCTTTTTTGGCTTTTGGCTATTTTCCGACTTGGGCTTTTGAGTATTTGCCTGCAAGCGGGCGTTACGCTGTTCTTCCTCGCGCCTTTTTTGTTGACCTTTGGCAACGGAAATCACCCCGACGGTAAACGCGCCGAAAAATACGAGCATAAAAATGGGTATTATTATTGAATCCATATCGTTACTCCGAGCTTGTTACTACGACTGCCGTTGCGTCGTACGCGTAGATAAGTTGAACGGCGCGCTTGACAAACAACAAATCGCTTGACCTCTAATATGACCAAACCTACGGCGTATTGCGTTTTGAACGGTTACCGATTAGATTTGCTTGAATACAGTCATTGAAATTTAGCGTCACGACGGCAATTTGTTATTTAGTTTGGCAAGGCAAACGCGCGAATGTGGCAGCTGCTTGAAGTTAATCAAACTTCAAAACGACAGTTATACATTGACGAACGAATTTTCGACGTAACAACCGCTACGGGCGACTACTTTTTGTCGCCTTTGGTTGCGGTTTGTTCGCCGCTGAACGCATTGCGCATTGCCGTATCCGCCTGAATGTTTTGCATTTGATAGTAGTCCATAACGCCCAATCTTCCGCTGCGGAACGCTTCCGCCATGGCTTTGGGAACTTCGGCTTCCGCCTCCACGACCTTTGCGCGCATTTCCTGCGTGTGAGCCTTCATTTCCTGCTCGGTTGCGATTGCCATTGCACGACGCTCCTCGGCGTTTGCTTGCGCTATGCGCTTGTCGGCTTCGGCTTGGTCCATTTGCAATTGCGCGCCGATGTTTCTACCGACGTCCACGTCGGCAATATCTATAGACAAGATTTCGTAGGCGGTGCCTGCGTCCAAACCTTTTTTAAGCACGGTTTTGCTTATCATATCCGGGTTTTCCAGTACTTCTTTGTGCGTTTCCGACGAGCCTACGGTGGTTACGATGCCTTCGCCAACACGGGCAATAATCGTTTCCTCTCCCGCACCGCCGATAAGACGAGCAATGTTGGCGCGCACCGTTACACGGGCTTTTACCCTAAGTTCTATGCCGTTTTTGGCAATTGCCGAGATTACGGGTGTTTCGATAACTTTGGGGTTTACCGACACTTTTACGGCGTTTAGAACGTCACGTCCTGCCAAATCTATTGCTTTTGCCGACTGCAAGGACAAATCTATGTTTGCGCTATGCGCCGAGATAAGCGCGTTTACCACGTTGCTGATGTTTCCGCCTGCCATAACGTGACTTTCCAAATCGGCAATATCGATGTTCAGCCCGGCTTTACGCGCGCGAATGTACACGTCGACAAGTTGTCTGTACTTTATGCGGCGCATTTTCATGCCGATAAGCCGCCCCATGGAAACGTGAGCGTTGCTGACGGCGGCGATGAAAAACGTGCCGATAGGCAAACACAAAAGTAAAATGAGCAAAACAAACGCACCGACGCATATCGCGACGATTGCGGGTACGTTTAAACTTGCTGCAACGATATTGATCATAAATGGTACTCCTTTGGGCGACGGTTCGTCGTCCGAAAACAATTGGCAATAGTTTTGACAAAGCGGTTTGCCGAAGTTGCGGCTTTCCGCATATTTAGTATGGCACATACGGCAAAAATACGCAACAAAACGAAACGTTATTTTAGCAATATACCACTAGTCAAGCGGGATTTGAACACGGCTGTTGCGGAACAGTCCGAAAAACGTGCTTCCACATTGTGAAAATTAGGCAAAACACTTCGCTATAAGTTACAAACTGCTATTGCACGACTGAACATTGTTCCGCGATGCGAAGCAGCAATTTGTCCGTTCGTTTGAGCGCTAGGCTAGGCATTCGAGTGACGCTGTACTAGCGAAAGCTAACGAGAATAACGACGCATTGTGCCAAACGGCGAGCCAAGTGCCGGCCTGACTCGAATACCGATTGACTACACTTTTGGGACTACGATAACAGACGGGCCGTCCGTCGCAACGACTGTGACGACTTTGCCTTGCTCCACAAATCCGTCGCGCGCGACAACGTCCACTACCGTTCCGCCGAAATCTGCCTTGCCGACGGGGCGAAGAGCCGTTTTTGTCACGCCCGAACTGCCGACGAGCGACGAAAAATCGCTAACGCCGTCGGGGCGAACTTCGGATACCGACGGTTGCGCGTCGAAAATCGAGTTTTTTCTAAACTTGCCGCGTTTGACGATTTTGTCGAAAACGACGAACAACAAAACTAAAATCGAGCCGACGATTAGCAACATATATACGAGCATAAGCGCGTCGCCGCCGAATATCAGCCGCAAAACTATTGCCGCTACGAGCATACAAATGCCGCTGATGCCGAAAAAGCCGAACCCGGGTGTGAACAATTCCACAATGCAGAACAGCAAACCGATGACGAAAAGCACTATCGTCCAAGGGTTCATTTCGGCAAACAGTTTGACGAAACTGCTGCTTTCGGCGGCAAACGCCAAAATACCTTCCATAATAACTTCCTCCGTTACCGCGCCAGGCGCCGAAAGCCAATCGGCTGCGGCAACAGAAACGCGGCGTATCGGCAAAGGCGGTAAAAGCCTACCGTTGCCGACTTGCTTCTATTCTTCTACCGGTTTTAGCAAGCCGATAGAGCCGTCGCGGCGACGATAGACAACTTCCACGTTGCCGGACTCCTCGTTGACGAACACGTAGAAATCGTGATCGACCATGTCCAATTCTTCCGCCGCTTCGATTGCGGTCATAGGCGAAACTTCGAACGTTTTCACTTTGGCAATCGTTACCGGTTCGACGTCCACGTCCGAAACGAATTCGTACTCTGAAGGACGTTCGGGCATTTTGCAGGATTTGCTGAGCTTATCCCTATGCTTGATTATTTGACGTTCGAGTTTGGGAAGGCACGTGTCGATATTGTAGTACATCGTGTCGCCCACCACTTCGGAACGAATGTGATTGCCGTGATACGTGATGGAAATCTCCATTTTGCACTGTCTGCCCATATCGGTCAGCATGATTTTGCAAGGCGTGTTTCCGTCGGGGAAGTACTTATCCAGCTTTTTGGTTTTCGCCGTCAAAATTTGTTCCAGACGATCGGTTACGCGATAGTTTTTGGCCAAGATTTCCAGTTTCATAGTGATACCTCCTCATATTTTCCACAAGCGCGGCGAACAAGCTTTTGCCGAAAAACGGACGCGCCGCCCGAGCCGCTAAATATATTCGCCTTGCTCGCAAATATTATACCATACTTCGTTTGCAATTTCAATACGCGCGCGCAAATTTTTGTATTACGCGTGCCGTTTTCCGCGCGGCGACGTTCGGTTTAGTTTGAACGGCAACCACATATACGCAAAACTCAAAAAATCAAAACGAGCCGCCACAGGCTAAAACGCTTGCGGCAGCTCGTTAAAATGCTATTTATTGCCCCTAAATTATTTCAAATCCGAGAAATATTTGATGGTTCTAACCATTTGAGAGGTATAGCTGTTTTCGTTATCGTACCAAGCAACTACTTGAACTTGATAGGTGTCGTCGTCGATTTTTTGAACCATGGTTTGCGTGGAATCGAACAAACTGCCAAAACGCATACCGATGATATCCGAACTTACGATCATATCTTCGTTGTAGCCGTAGGATTGGTCGGCAACGGACTTCATATAGTCGTTGATGGCTTCCTTGGTGATATCGTGTCCTTTTACAACTGCAACCAAAATGGTTGTGGAACCCGTGCAAGTGGGAACGCGTTGAGCAGAACCGATAAGTCTGCCGTCCAATTCCGGAATAACGAGGCCGATAGCCTTTGCCGCGCCCGTAGTGTTGGGAACGATGTTTTGAGCTGCCGCTCTTGCTCTACGAAGGTCGCCCTTGCGGTGAGGTCCGTCCAAAACCATTTGGTCGCCCGTATAAGCGTGAACGGTTGTCATGATGCCGCTTTGGATGGGAGCATAATCGTTAAGCGCTTTTGCCATTGGTGCAAGGCAGTTTGTCGTGCAACTTGCAGCCGAGATGATGGTATCTTCCGCTTTCAAAGTTTTTTCGTTTACGCCGTAAACGATTGTGGGCAAATCCTTGCCTGCGGGAGCGGAAATAACAACTTTTCTTGCGCCGGCGTCAATGTGCGCTTGGCTCTTTTCCTTGCTGCAATAAAATCCCGTGCATTCCAAAACTACGTCAACTTGCAACTCTTTCCAAGGAAGGTTGATTGCTTTAGGTTCGGCATAAATGGTGATTTCCTTGCCGTCTACGGTGATGGATCCGGGTGTTACCACAGTTTTGCCGTCTTCAGCCAAAACAGTGTCCTTGTAGGTTACTGTGTGGCCCATTGCTACGTAATTTCCTTGTGCCGTGTCGTACTTCAACAGATGCGCCAACATCTTGGGACTTGTAAGATCGTTGATTGCAACGATTTCGTATCCTTCTGCTCCGAACATTTGGCGGAAAGCAAGACGTCCGATACGTCCGAAACCGTTAATTGCAACTCTTACGTTCTTTTTCATGTGACTGACCTCCAAAAAAAACTTTTAGTGACACAGCAACTTGCTTTACTAAACTCAAGCTCTGTGATACAATATGATTATACCATATAGGAAAATGTTTGACAACAATAATTATCGTCGTTTGCTCAAAAATTTATGTTTTCCTGATTTTAGGAGGTAAAACACTATGCCACTTGTAACCACAACCGAGATGTTCAAAAAAGCATACGAAGAAGGCTATGCCATCGGCGCGTTTAACGTGAACAACATGGAAACCATCCAAGCCATCGTCGAGGCGGCTAACAAGCACCGCTCGCCCGTAATTTTGCAAGTTTCCGCCGGCGCAAGAAAGTACGCCAACCCCGTGTACCTTAAGCACCTTGTGGACGCCGCCGTTGAAACGACGGAAATCCCCATTGCTTTGCACCTTGACCACGGCGCGGACTTTGAAACCTGCAAATCGGCAATCGACAGCGGATTTACGTCGGTTATGATTGACGCAAGCAGCAAGCCTTGGGAAGAAAACATTGCAATCACCAAACAAGTTGTGGAATACGCTCACGCAAGAGGCGTTGTTGTTGAAGCCGAACTGGGCAAACTTGCCGGTGTGGAAGACGACGTTCACGTTGACGCCGACGACGCACTGTTCACAAGTCCGGACGAAGTTCAGGAATTTGTTTCCCGCACGGGAATTGACAGTTTAGCAATCGCAATCGGCACAAGCCACGGCGCGTACAAATTCAAGCCCGGACAAGATCCCAAACTCCGTTTGGACATTTTGGAAGAAATCGGAAAGCGTTTGCCCGGATTCCCCATCGTTTTGCACGGCGCAAGCAGCGTTCCGCAAGATAAAGTTGCCGTGGTTAACGAATACGGCGGAAAAATGCCCAACGCAATCGGTATTCCCGAAAGCGAACTGAAAAAAGCCGCAAAAATGGCAGTTTGCAAAATCAATATCGACAGCGATTTGAGAATCACCTTTACGGCAGCCGTTCGCAAGCACTTTGCCGAACACCCCGATCACTTTGATCCTCGTCAATACTTGGGTGACGCTCGCACTTGGATGTGTGAAGAAGTCGGAAGAAAAATCGTTGAAGTTTTGGGTTCGGAAAACAAAGCGTAATTTGACCTAAACACAATAGCCGCATAGAAGCAAAATTGCTTTTATGCGGCATTTTTTTGCAAAAAAACACGCCCGAATAAATCGAGCGTGCGTAAATTCTTGAAAATGAATCAGTTTACCGTGATATCTATCAACTTTTTGATTTCGTCAAGAAGTTCGTCGGAGTTGTCCGATTCGTTGTTTTGACGAAGTTCGTTGATTTTGCGGATAAGGTCGCTGTCGTCCTGCGGCGCTTCGGCGGGTGCGGATTGCTCGACTTCGGGCTGTTCGGCTTGCTCCGTAGCGGGTTCGACATCGGCAACGGGATAGGATTCGTCCGTCAAAGGAAGCGTTGTCGGTTGGTCGGATTGCGCTTCTTCCTGCTCTTTTTCGGCAGTGAGGCGATCGATTGTTTGTTGCAAACGTTTGGTTTCGTCCATAATGTCCGGCGCGGGAGTTTCGGCATCGGCGCGAAGACGATTGATTTCCTTCAAAAGTTCGTCGGTGCGGTCAAGTTCCTGCTTGACGTCCTCCGGGACGACTTGTTTTGCTTCCGGTGCGTACGGCTTTCCTACCGTCTTTTTGACTTGGGGTTTGATTTCCAAAACCTTGCCGAGATCGACGACTTCCGAAACCAGCGCAAGGCTGTTTGCGTCGGTGTTGTCGCAAGCGGCGATTTTTATTCCGCGGTTGCGAAGATAGCTGTACAAATACAACATATCGGCAGGAGCAGCAACAATGCAAACAGTGTCTATCACGCGTGCAAGGTTGATTGCGTCCACCACGTCCACGAAAATGCGGTTGTCGAAAGATTTTTTGACAAAGCGTTTGCCCTGCGGCGCGCGTTGAATTGTATATCCGCGACTTTCGGCATCGGCAATGATTTTTTTGTGTTTTTTGTCCGTGACGTTGTAAAGCGTAGCCGAAACGATTTCGCCCCACTCGTTAAGTTGATTAAGCACGTTTTCGTAGTGATCCGTTTCGAGAGCCATGTTGTTTACGTCGATAAACGCCGCGATATGTCTGTTTTGAAGCATCGTTCAACCTCCAAAATATGTTGGATATATTTTACAGTATTTTTGCCGCTTTGTCTATACTTTACACCAAAATAATTCCCCTAGTAAAGGCGTTGAATATTGCAAAAAATCGTCGAAAAAACGCCAAAGACAAACTACACGAGCGCAATATTGCGCAAATATCTTTGTTTTTGCGGCATAAAACAAAAAGCCGAAAGTTTTTGACACTATTGCAAACGCTTTTTGCGTTCACGCCACTTGCCGCAACTTTCGGTTTTACTTATTGTTTATTTCAGGTTACGCTCGTAAAAGAACAAATACTGCTGTGCAAGCCCGGCGTTTTTGCCGAACAACTCGCAAAAATATGCGGCGATATCGGCATCTTTATGCCCTGCCTCAAAGTAGCGGTGATACGCCTTTTTGAGCCAAGTGTCCACAGGAAACGCTTCTCCCCTGCCAAAACCGAAAAGCAATACGCAATCGGCAACCTTTGGCCCTACTCCCTGAAAACCGAGCAGTTGCTTTTTGAGTTCGACTGTGGAAAGACTGTTTAGCGCGGAAAAATCTTTGCCGAAAAGCGCGTTTGCCGTGTCGGACAAATACTGATCTCGGTAGCCTGCACCCAGCGACCTATATAGCGACGGAGATGCCGCAGCCATTGCCGAAACGGTGGGGAACGCATAGCCAAAGTCGTTTTTTTGTCCCAAGGCTGCGCAAATTTTTTCCACTATGCTTTGGATGCGCTTGATGTTGTTGTTTGCCGAAATTATAAAACTGAACAGCGTTTCGGTGGGATCTTGCCGCAAAATGCGGATACCTTTGCCTGCGCTTGCCGCCGCCTGCATGATAGGCGAAACGGCGGAAATTTTGAGCGCTTTTTGCTCGTAGGAAGAGTCCAAATCGAAATAATTCCAAAAATAGTCGCCCTGTTCCGTAAAGACCGACACTTTGCCGTCCGATTGCTCGGCTTCGGCGTATTTGTCGGCGGAATACACCGCATAGCGGTTTTCCGTGAGTTTTTTGTACCTGAACACCTGACCGCACTCCAACGTTTCCGCAACGGAAAAGAAGTTGTCCGAACAGGTGAAAGCAAGCGGTAAATTTTTCATAGTAAACCTTATCAATAGTTATTTTAGCAGCGCGCCACGCTTTGTCGAAGCAACGACGGCGTTTGACCTGCGGCTCGCCGCTATTTGGCGGCAAAAACACTTTTAAGTGCAAATACTTGGTCAAGCCGTTTGCCGACCTCATCGAGAAAATGACAAAACGCAACGATTTGTGAAATTTTCAATTTCCACAAAGACTGCTATTGCAAAAACGCACAATGCGCGTAACACGCCACGGACAAATGCCGCCGAACACGCTTTTGCATAAAAAACAGGCCGTTGCTAAACTCGCAACAGCCTTTTTTGCAATGTTATCCGTTATTCTGCAACGGGATAAACGGAAACCTGTCTTCTCGTTTTGTCGTAGCGTTCAAACTTTACAACGCCGTCGATAAGAGCAAACAACGTGTCGTCCTTGCCGATGCCGACATTGTTGCCGGGATGGAAGTGCGTGCCGTTTTGTCTTACGAGAATGTTACCTGCTTTGGCGAATTGACCGTCTGCGCGTTTTGCACCAAGACGTTTACTTTCGCTGTCGCGTCCGTTTTTGGTGGAGCCCATACCTTTTGTGTGGGCGAACAATTGCAATTTAATAAACATCATATCAAATTACCTCCAAATTGATAAAGTCGGAATACTCTGTGTAGAAATCTTGCAAACCGCAAAGCATCGTGTTAAGCACAATGTCGCAGTCGTGACGTTCGGCATTTGTCAAATTCTGCGGAAGAGTAAACTTTAGTGAGCCTTCTTGTTCGTTGACGGTGTATTTTACGTTTACGCCCACCACTTGCAACAAACCGAGCAAAGCCGATTGTATCAGTGTGGATACGCCTGCGCAAACGATGTCCTCGCCTGCTTCGCCGTAGCCCGTGTGGCCGCTTGCCGTCACTTGAACGATACTGCCGTTATTACGTGTTATCGTTATGTCCGTCATTAGCCGATGGTGATGGATTCAACCTTCAACTTTGTGTAAGGTTGTCTGTGACCTTGACGCTTACGAATGTTCTTTTTTGCCTTGTAGGTGAAAATGTTGATCTTCTTACCCCTACCGTGTTCCACAACGGTTGCAACAACTTTGGCGTTAGCGGCTTGAGCGCCTACCAAAACGTTGTTTTCGTCTGCTACCAAAACAGCTTCCAATTCCACTGTGCCGTTGACTTCGGCATTGACGAGTTCCGTTTCAAAAACAAGTCCTTCGGTAACTTTGTATTGTTTACCGCCGGCTTTAACAATTGCGTACATAGTTTTACCTCCCGTATCAGAGACTCGCTAAACAAGGGTGTCCGAACCGTGTTCGGCGCTTGGAAAAATAACCCATTTTATGCGGCCGAGAGTTATTGTACCTTAACGGATAAAATTTGTCAACCGTTTTGCCGACAAAACAAATGCGATTTGTCGGTTTTTTGTATATTTTGCACCGCCGATGCCGACACTACTTTCGGGTGATTTGCACCCAAACTTACTTACGAGGTGAAACATGGCAAAAAGCAAACAAAACAATCACGAGTACTACGCCAACTACGAAACCTGCCGAAACCGCTACTTTGACGACTTTGCCCCGGACGAGTTGCAAAACGAGGACTTCCACTTGGACGTTGAGCAAAAACCTCAAAAGCACGGCAAAAACAACAAAAAGAAGTGACCTGAATAAGCGCGCAACACACGGCAAAGTTGCAAAACCGATACGTAAAAAACGCAAAGGCGTATAACGCAAAACAAATATTTCGGAGAAAATATGAACTGCAAAAACAAACCTTCAGACGATTACGAAACGCAACAAACAAACGAAAATACCTGCGACGTGGAACTTACGCAAGAAATCCTTTCCGACTTGTACAAAAACGTTACTATGGCACAAAATGCCGTAAAAACGCTGTTGCCCTATGTGGAAAACGTAAACTTTACCAAGCGATTGCACAAGCAGGTGGAACAATACGATCACTACGTGGAGCAGGCAGGGACGCTGGCAAAATCGTTGAATTTTGATCCGACTCCCGCGCCAAAAGCCGCAATAACCATGGCAAATATGGGCATAAAAGCAAAAATGCTGCTGGACAAAAGCCGCACTCACATTGCAAAAATAATGATGCAAGGCACGC
>CAKRAM010000029.1 GCA_934294965.1 uncultured Clostridia bacterium | reverse complement strand
GCGCCAAACAACCTCAAAGAACAAAGCGGCAACTTTTTTGCAACCGACGAAAACGGCGGCAATGGCAAAAACGGCAGTTATTTTTTAAGTGATTTTTCGGATTTTGTCGAATTTTTGTACACTTTGCCTCTACGTGTGTAA
The DNA here is from genome assembly GCA_934294965.1 of uncultured Clostridia bacterium. Taxonomy (GTDB): domain Bacteria; phylum Bacillota; class Clostridia; order Christensenellales; family CAG-314; genus Fimimonas. The sequence goes on along the minus strand of CAKRAM010000029.1, from coordinate 6,257 downwards.
TAAAATATATAAAATTACTTGCAAATCGGTTCCTGCTTGTGTATAATATCTTTATGTGTACTATTGCGGACGTAGCAAAATAAAGGAGAAAACAATGACCGAAGAAAAGAAGGTTGAAACTCAAAACGAAGCCGAAAATTTGCTCAACGAATACAACGACCAAGCCGAAAACGACGGCACTCACTTTTACAGCGAAGTGTGGCACAGCGACTACTCCGACAGCAGTTGTTGCTGCTAGTTTAGGCAGGTATGTTCGGATATTTTAGACCGTTCGAATCCGGCTTAACTTCAGTACAAGAAAAAGTTTTTAAGTCCTACTACTGCAGGATTTGTTATTGTTTGCGAAGTCTCGGCAACCAATCTTGCCGATACCTCACCACTTTCGACGCGGCAATATATTCCATAATTTACAATATGGCAACAGGCGGCAAAAGACCGCCCTTTTTTGCTTGCCAAAAGTTCAAAAAAAGCAACACGCGCTACTTCTCCACGGACGTAGACGGGTTGCTTTTTGCTAATATGACGCTTGTGGGCTTCGGCGAAAAAATTGCCGACGACCTTGAAGATAACGACGACGGAAAATTTAAGGCAAGGCTTATGCGCTTGATGTTTGGCAAACCAATTAAGCGTGCGCAAGAGCAACTTGCTTCCTGCGCAAAAAACACGCACGAATGCACTGCGGAAATTGACCGACTTCAACATAGCGGCGCCGATTTGTTTACGCTTTTGAACGTGTACGGAGATTTGCTCCCCAAAAACGTTGCCGAAATTACGCCGATATCCGACCAAATTGCCGAACTGTACAGACAACTTTCGCGTTGGATTTACTTTGTGGACGTGCTATGCGACTACGATAAGGACTTCAAAAGCGGGGCGTACAATCCGCTTAAAAAAGCCGACTGCCCCACTATTGCAGATTACTTTAACAAATACTACGTCTACCTGACCGAAGTCAACAGGCAAATATCCGACGCCTTGTATGGCAGTTTGATGGCTACCAAAAACGACTCCGCCGAGTGGATTGTTTTGTACAAAATCATCACCCACTCGCTAAACACCGTAGTGCCGACTTTGCTTGGCGGCGGCGACGTGAGTTTCCACTATTTTAGGGAACTGCGCAAAAACGTGAAAGCCGAACGCAAAAAATTGAAGGAGAAACAGCAATGAAATCGCTTACGCTTATAGTAAAAGTTACCGACGGCTGCAATATGCGTTGCAAATACTGCTACAACAGCGATTCCGGCTATGCCTCTCCCGTTTTGCCGTTGGAAAAGTTGGAAAAATTGCTTTCGATTTTGGCAACCGAATTTAACGAAATATCTGTTGTGTGGCACGGAGGGGAGCCGCTTATTGCAGGCATGGACTATTTTGCCCGCGCGCTGGAAATAGAAAACGCCATAGCCAAGCGTTGCAGCAGTTTGAAATTTACCAATTCCGTACAAACCAACGGCACGTTGATAAACGCAAAATGGGCAAAATTCTTTAAGCAAAACAATTTTAACCCGGGAATATCGTTTGACGGCATAAACAACGACAAATATCGCGGCAATACCGAAAAAACGCTGAACGCAATAAAGTTGCTAAAAAAATACGACGTACCGTTTGGGTGTATGTCGGTTGTTGCCGATGACGAATTTGACCTTAGCGCCAACTACGACTACTTTGCCAAACTTGGAGTGGGCGTGGAATTTTCGCCGGTGTTTGCCGAAGGCGTAGGCAAAAACGCCAAACAAAACACCGAAAAGTTTGCATCCGACCTAATAAGCCTGTTCGACTTTTGGCTGACCGATACAAAAGGCATTGCCGTGCGCACGTTTGCTTCCTACCTATCCATTGCGTTGGGACAAAACCGTCGCATATGTGCAAACTGCTCCTGCATCGGCAAATTTTTGTCAATTTCGCCGGACGGCAAACTTTACAACTGCAACCGCTACTCCGTTAGGCAATATCCGTTTGCCGACGTTGACGACGTACAAACCGTAAAGGACATTTTCGGCGGAGAAAAGTTTGTGGAATTTTTGAAAGGCTCGATAGAAAGACGCAACAAATGCAAAAGTACATGCGATTTGTTTGACGTGTGCAACGGCGGCTGTTCCGACTGCGCAATGATAGAAAACGGCTTGACCGAGATTCCGCAAAACAGTTGCTACCTATTCAAAACGGTTTACCGCCACATAAAACAAGCGGCGGACAAACTTGTTGCCGAGCAACCGGCACTGGATACACTAAATCCCACCGTTGCCAAAATTTTGATAAACGGCACAAAACAAAATACCGAAAAAGTGGAATTGCAATAATCCTATTCCAACACGAATTTACAATCGACGGCAAAACATACAAACGATACGTCTCGGGAGAAACAAACAATGACTGCACTTTTATGCCAACTTAGCCGCGCCGCTTCGGTGACGCTGGGATACGTTATATTTTTCGTCTATGTTGCCATTATTATGGTAGTTGGCGAACTTGTTCAAAAAAAGACAAAACTCGACGCCGAAGTGATACGCAAACTGGAACACATCGCAACAGGCGCAAGTTGGGCAATAGCCTACGCATTTATCGGGTTATCCTACCACCTGATAATAATAAACGGAATATCGGTTGCGTTGCTTGCCGTGACCACTTTCGGCAACTTGATGAAATCGGTAGAACGCACAGACGCAAACAAAAGTTACGGCTTGCTGTACTTTGGAATAAGCACCCTTGCGGTTATCGTTGTTGCCGTGATTATCGGAAGTGAAAAACTGTATCTGCTTTCCGGCGTTGTCTACTACGGAATGATTTTCGGCGACGGACTTGCTCCGCTGGTTGCAAGACTGCTTAAAAAATGCAACGTTGTCGTGTTTGAGCCCAAAACTGCCGCAGGCGTGGTTACCGTTGCCGTGATGGGAACGCTTTCCGCCGTAGTTTTCAACGCCATATTCAAGTTGGAACTTTCCGTTCCGTTTATGATTTCCGTTGGCTGCTTGGCTGCTATGACCGAACTTTACGGAATGAAAGGACTGGACAACATAACCATAGAAATCGGCGGATTTTTGTACATGCTGATGTACTTTTACGGTTTGGTAAACACCGCAATGATGGTTGTTTTGATTGTTTCGCCCTGGCTTACGATTGTTGCCGGCGCAAGCAAATCGCTTACGCTCGGCGGCTCGATAACATCATTTATCTACACACTTGCATGCGCGTTTTGCGGGGGTTTGCCCGTGGTTATCACCATCTACACGCTGTTTTGCGTATCGGCGGTTATATCAAAAATCACCACAAAGAAGTTCAACCTTATACTGGGCGTGGAAAAGGCAAAAACACCGCGCGGAGCAACTCAAATTGTTGCAAACAGCGCAATTGCGTTGATGTTGCTTATTTTCTACAAAGTGTTTGAGCACAAAGCCTTTTTGATTGCCAACTACGTTGTTTTGTGCGAGGAATTTGCCGACAGCGTTTGCTCGGATATTGGCAGACTTTCCAAACGCAAACCCGTTGATATTTTGCGTTTTAAGCGCATTCAACCAGGAATCAGCGGCGGAATAAGTTTGCTCGGCTCGATAAGCGGACTGCTGGGGTGCGCTCTTGCACTGCTTGTACCGTTTTTGTTCAAGGAAGTGGACTTGGTTCAGGCTGCAATTGCCGTAGGACTTGGATTTTTAGGCACTATCGTGGACAGCGTTTTGGGCTCGGCTTTCCAAGTTCTTTACCAATGCGAAGTTTGCGGCAACTACACCGAAAAAGAAATTTGCTGCGAAACGCAGGCAAAACAGGTTAAGGGCGCGTCGTTTGTAACCAACAGTTTGGTGAACCTGACCGCCGGAATGATTACCGGACTTGTTGCACTTGCACTGTTTTTGTTTGTGATTATAAAATAGCGTTGCCCGCGCTTCAACGAGCAACGTAAGCGACTTTAATATTTACATGCGACGAACACTCCGACAATCGGCGTGTTCGTTTTTTTGCCATAAAAAATGCACCGCCAAAAGCGTTTGACTTTTCGCGGTGCATTTCGTTTCTACTTTTTAGATTCTTCTTGCTCGTTGCAAGCGGTTTTGATGAGGTACTTTTTGGCGACGACGGCAAGCGGAAACGCAACGACGGCGCACACCGCTCCTTGAAGCAAATTGAACGGCACGTTGGCAATTGCGACGGTAAAGCCGTACTTTATCCACTCGTAGGCGTAGTAGCCTGCGGCAAGCACAACGGTGGAAACCGCCAAAGACACCACCAGCCGCCATCCGCCATTTTTGCCGATGAGCCACACTACGGCAGCCATTGCCGCCTTTACGACGGCGGTAACGACCATATAGTCGGCGTAGCCGGCTGCCAAATCGGCAAGCGCACCGCCGAGAGCCGCCGCACAAGCGGCATACGGAAGGGGTAAAAGCGCACCTGCGGCAAAAACGAAAACGTCGCCAAGGTGAACGTATCCCACCGACGGCAGCGGAATTTTTACAAACGCCGTAACCACAAAGGTCAACGCGGCAAACATCGCCGCATAAATTAAGTTTTTAAGTTTCAAACCAACTTCTCCCAAAGCGAAACGGAGCATGCAACAAGCAAGTTGCATCCACTCCGCTTGGCAAAATATTTTTCGTTTTATAAAAGCCTATGGATTCCGTTCATTATCACGAACCGCCGAAAATGCCGATTTTCCGCCCTTTTTCGAGCGCTCGCACACCATTCCCTATGCCAAAATCCGACTTGTTTTGCAGTGTTGCGCAAGTTGCAAACCACGCAAGTTTACGGCAAAACTACAACGCCAACTTTTTGCAAACGTCGGCAAGGTCTATTTGATATTTGTCTTTTAGCGGCCACAAATCCATTCCGTCGGAGGACTTTCTGGGGACGATATGGAAGTGCAAATGGAATACGCTTTGTCCTGCGCACTTTCCGCTGGCGTTGAGAATGTTTACGCCCTCGAAACCGCAATCGTCCACATAGTGCTTGGATATTTTTTGCACGGCTTTTATGCAGGCGACAAGATAGTCTTGATCGACATCCAGCACGTTTGTGCAGTGCTTTTTGGGAATAACCAACGTATGGCCGTAACTATCGCAGGCAATATCCAAAAATGCGTAAACGAATTCGTCTTCGTAGATTTTGTAAGAGGGGATTTCCCCCTTGATTATTTTGCAAAAAATACAATCGTTCATACTACCTCTCCCCACAGCCCGTCGCCGTGTAATTTTGTAAGTTTGACTTGTACCACGCTCCCGGACGACAGCGCGCCTTCCATATGAACGCGCACGTATTCAGGTGTGTAGCCCTGCCACAATCCGTTTTTCTTTTCTTCCACCAGCACAGCCTTGGTTTGCCCGATAAACTTGGCGTCGAAAGCCGCTTTGAGTTGCAGTTTTATTTTGCCCAACGTTTCCGCACGCGCCGATTTGGTTGCGGCGTCCACGTCCTGCCAACCGAACGCAACCGTGCCTTCACGCGGGGAATAGGGAAAAACGTGGATATCGGCAAACCGCACCTTTTGAACAAAGTCGCACGTTTGCTTAAATTCCTCCTCCGTTTCGCCGCAAAAGCCTACTATCACGTCGGTTGTTATTGCCGCATCGGGGAAAACATCCCTTATGTTGTTTACTGCCGCAAAGTACTGCTCGGTTGTGTACTTGCGGTTCATACGTTTTAGCACCGTGTCCGAGCCGCTTTGAAGCGACAGGTGAAAATGTGGGCAAAAATCGACCGTTGTGAGGCTTTTTAGAAGTTCGTCGGTTACGACGCTCTCTTCCAAACTGCCCAGCCTAAAACGCGTTTTTACATCGCCGGATGCAAGGGCGTAGAACAACTTTGGTAAACTTTCGCCCGTATCTTTGCCGAACTGCGAAACGTCGATGCCGATAAGCACCGTTTCGGCTGCGTTTGCCGCACAAACTTCGGCAACCACGTCGGCGATTTTTCTGCTGCGACTTCTTCCGCGCAAATACGGCACTATGCAGTAACTGCAAAAGTTGTTGCAGCCGTCCTGAATTTTTACAAACGCACGCGTGCGTTCCTGTGTGGCAAAAACCGTTTCGGCATATGTAGTGGGCAATGCTTCCACGTCCACGCCGACGCGCAAAATTTCCTGCACGACTTTGGTTTTGTCCGCAACGCCGCCCACAAGCGTAACGTTGGGAATACCATCAAACTGTCCGCTATCCTTTTGAGAAGCGCACCCCACGACGACGACTTTGCAATCGGGATTGAGTTTTCTGGCCCTTGCAACCAACTGACGGGATTTTTTTTCAGCCTCCTTGGTGATTGCGCAGGTGTTAAGC
>CAKRAM010000028.1 GCA_934294965.1 uncultured Clostridia bacterium | reverse complement strand
TGTCCTGTTTCCTGAAATTCTTAGTAATAGTAGCACGAAGTATAACAGATACGCTTTATGGCTTGCTACGCAAAAAGGCATTGTAAACACAAATATCCGTGATAGTTTTTCTGCAGGTGGTCAAATTTCTATGCCGTTAAGTAGCGGAGTGCTTGTAAAAATGCCAGCCGCTTTCGGCAGAATAAAAAAATACCGCTACGAAATCATAAAAACAATTGATAGTGTTGACGATGATATTTTGAAAAACTATTGGGGCGTAAAATCTATTGCGCCGAGCAAACTACATCAATGGATTCAACTTGTTGCAACTTCCGCCGACACTACTGTTGGATACTGCGTAGCGTATGATGTGTTACATAAAATTTTTGATGGTAGATAATCGTAATAAGATGTAAAGGTTTTATCCCTTGCAATTGAAGAATACTGCAACGATATAGTGCTCAAAAAGTAGGGATGACGTTATGTTTATAAAAGTTTATGAATTGAATCATACAATGACACAAAACAACCAGCAACCGCTTACGGCATTTTCTTGCCGTCGACACTTGCAAACAGTCGACCAAACGCTCCGAAATGTGGTGTAATCGTTTTGCAACAAACTAATTGCCGACAGAGAAACAAATGAAACGCGTAGAGTTAAAAACCTACATATTCTTTGCTTGACAAACAGTTATCGAAACAAACTTCTTTGGTCGCATTATGCAGAATCTCACAAAGGAGTTTGTATCACGGTAAAAGTTCCTAGAAAATGGGTTCACCCTATATGCTATAGTTCTCTGCGAATTTACGAAGACAGCAACGTCGACACTATTCTGTCAAAAGGCAATTACCAAGGCAAGCAAAACATTCCAAAGCCACCTTTGTCACTAAGCATAAATAAAAAAATAGCTTATATAAAAGATAAAAAGTGGTCATACGAAAAAGAATACAGAGTCGTATTTGACGAATCCGACAAGGGAAACGTAATCATCGAAGACGGCAAATGGTTTTTGCCGATAAAAATTAGCAACATCTATATTGGAGTAAGGTGTGAACTATCCGACGAAATAAAGGAAATTTGCCGGCAGAAAAATATTAAAATCACAAAAATGTCGCTATCACAAACCGATTACTCGGTAAAAATAACAAAATAATACTCAAAAAATAATACCATTGCCATAACAAATAAAAAATTCATTTCTTTGATTACTTTCTGACAGTATGCGGATTTAGAGGCTCATCCATTGCGACGAGCCTCTTTTCTTCGATGTCTCAAGCACTTTGTAATTAAATCTTTCTTTTGGAGTAACGTTTACCAAAAGTAGTGTATTTGACGTCAACGCTTGCCATGTGTATGCGGTAAGCACCCTACCACAAAAGTGCGCAATCAATTCGCGCGTATAATATCGTTCAACCATAGATTTTGATGAGTTCCAAAATGGTTTTACGGTCTTCACCGCCAAGCAGTACGGCAAGTTTGTTCAGCAAACAAATTTGTTTTTCGCTCATGCTCGGACGATCCAACATAAACCCCGACATAATAAAAATTCCGCCGCCTCGCCCCTGCTTTGTGTACAACGGAAACCTCAACGACAGATACATCACATCCGTTTCAATCGTGCGCTTGCTTACGCCAAACTCACACGCAAGATTTTCCCGTGTTTCAAACCGTCGCTTGCACAATGCAAGAAGAATCGCCCATCGCCTTTCAAATGCAGTCATGTTTTCTCCATACACCTTCTTTTGTAGTCTACAACCTTTCACGACCGCCACTAACCGCTCGTCGCCGATTTATGTTGCGCCTTGCGGAAACGTTCACCCTTGGCTTTCCCTCATTTGTGTTGCGCGTAACGCCAATTCTCGGCGGCAAAAAGCAAAGCCTCCGTCACCCGCAAAACAGTGGTGTAGGTTGCCCGATTATAACCAACCTCACTCCGACTAAATTGTTTCACGTGTTTCACAAAGCTCAAAACAGCTCCAATCGGGGGGAATTCTGTCGATTTTTGGTGGTTTTAGGTGCAAAATGTTATGTTTCACGTGTTTCACGGACTTCCTGCGTATTTTTTTTCATTTTGCGGACTTTCAAACTTTTCGGCTAACGTGATCTTTATTTTTTCTTTATATCTACGCTCAAATCGACCTAAAAACCCGATAAATTTCAAAATTTTCCGTCAAAAATGTGGATAACTCCCCTAAATCGGTGTATAAATCATAAGTTATCCACAATTCTTATGCAAAAACGGCAAGTTATCCACAATTTGCCTTGTTTTTTGTCGTTTTATCCACCGCATAGCCGATATTTTATAATTTTTCCCTATTCGCAAACGCCGTATATTTTCCCGTTTTCGCAGCCAAAAACCGACGGCAATTACACTACGCACGCCGTCCCAAACAACTTTCAAAGTACAAATACTAAAAAATGCGCCGTTACGGTTTGTCCGCAAAGCGCATGTTTAGTGTTTTAATATTCGATTGTTTACTTGCTTTCTACAAGCGCACAAGCACCTTATCGACGCTTGCGGCAACACGCCAAGCTTGCGTCGTATACACTTACTCACTTTTCCTTTCGACGTTTATTTACAGCACGGCAAAGCCTATCACATCTATCTTAAACAAAGATTTTGCCCAAGCCGCGCCGACAATGTTGTACTCGTGTACGTACTTAAACACAGCCGATTCGCTCACGCCGTTCTTTATTCCGTCAAGCAACCCCGCAAACGCTCCGCCGTCACTGCCAAACTTTACGCCCAAAGCGACAACAGCGGTGTACAAA
>CAKRAM010000027.1 GCA_934294965.1 uncultured Clostridia bacterium | reverse complement strand
GTGTATTCGTCGGCAATTTCGTCCACCACGTCCAGGCCCTCTATAACCTTGCCGAAAGAAGCGTAGTTGCCGTCCAAGTGAGGAGCGTCGGCGTGCATTATGAAAAACTGACTGCCTGCGCTATCCGGATTTTGCGCGCGTGCCATGGAAAGCACACCGCGTTCGTGTTTAAGGTCGTGTTTGATTCCGTTGGCGGCAAAATCACCTTTGACGGCATAGCCCGGTCCGCCCGTTCCGTTGCCCAAGGGACATCCGCCCTGAATCATAAATCCGCGGATAATGCGGTGAAACGTCAAACCGTTGTAGAAGCCTTTGTTTACAAGACTGATAAAGTTGTTTACCGTTTGCGGCGCAACTAGCGGATACAATTCCGCAACTATTTTTTTGTCGTTATTCATCGTGAAAGTTACTACTGGATTTTTCATACCACACCTCTTTGCCGCAAAACACTATTTTGGAGGGCAATTTTTATTTTTAGATACTAAAGCGGCTGTCTTATTTAGCCAATGCCACACTTTGCGTAGATATGCTTGTAGCTACAAACGGCAAAACGCGAGCAATTTTTTTGCAAAAACGCCGCCTTATATGCCACATTATAGCATACACGCGCGCACAAATGCAACTTTACTTGACAACAATTGTTTGCACAACTATAATTACCTTATAAATGCAAGTGTAGCGGCAATGCCGCTAAAAAGGAGTCAGAAATGCTTACACAAAAACAAATGGAAAATTTTGCCGAATTGGCTGTTACAATCGGCGCAAATATGCAAAAAGGACAGGAAGTCGTTATTCGTTGCGACGTAAACTGTGCCGATTTTGCACATCTTATTGCACAAAAAGCCTACGAATTGGGCGCAAGAAAAGTGCTTATGCAATGGCGCGACGAGGAATTATCCCGCATATCCATGCTCAATGCAAGCAAGGAGGCGTTGTGCGATATTCCCGACTATCAAATTGCCCAAACAAACTACTTTATAGAGCGTAAGTGCTGCTTGATTTCCATCTCGGCAGGCAACCCGGCAATCTACGCGGGATGCGATCCGGACAAAATTGCCGCAGCAAACGTTGCAGGAAGTAAAGCCCTTGCGGAATTTAGAAAGGCGACCATGTCCAACTACCTGCGCTGGACGATTGTTTCCGTTCCCACCGCCGCTTGGGCAAAACAAGTTTTCCCCGATATTCCCGAAGAAGAAGGCATAGAAAAGATGTGGAAAGCAATGGAACACATTATGCGTTTGGACACGGAAAACCCCACCGAGGCTTGGAGAAATCACATCGCTACCCTTCACAAACGCGCAAACTTTTTGAACGCGCACAACTTTGAGTACATCCACCTTACAAATAAGCACGGAACGGATTTGACCGTAGGTTTGGCAACCGATCACGTTTGGCTTGCCGCCGAAGAAATGGGACAAGACGGTCTGCCCTTTACCGCAAATATGCCCACCGAGGAAGTGTTTACCGCCCCTCACAACAAAAAAATCAACGGTACCGTTGTAAACGCGTTGCCGCTTTCCAACAACGGCAACATCATTGACGGGTTCAAGTTGACCTTCAAAGACGGCAAAGTTATCGATTACTCCGCAAAAGTGGGCTACGAAGCGCTTAAAGGTTTGCTGGAAGCCGACGAAGGCGTACTTTCGTTGGGAGAAATTGCTCTTATCGGCA
>CAKRAM010000026.1 GCA_934294965.1 uncultured Clostridia bacterium | reverse complement strand
AGTCCACCGTGTGCAACTATTTGCGCGGCAAAGGGTACTTTGTTGTGGATTGCGACGTTTTGGCGCGGCAAATATCCGACGACGAACAAGTGATTGCGGAAGTTGAAAAACTGCTGGGAAAACAGTATATAGCGGACGGCAAAATAAATCGCAGAGCCGTACGCAACGTGATTTTCCACCAACCGAAGTTGCTTGCCGCCTACAACAAGTTGTTTTTCGGCAGAGTAAAGCAACGCCTACAACAAGTTGTGGAGGAGTGCGACGAGCAAGTTGTGTTTGTAGAAATTGCCGTCTTGGACGCTTTTTTGTTTGATTGGACGGAAGTTTGGTTTGTTCAGGCTTCGGACGGCAATCGCACAAGTAGGGTAACATCGCGCGACGGCGTAACCGCGGCGGACGTGGAACGCATTTCCGCCAGTCAAAAGGATTGCGACAATGCAGTAGCAATTTTCAACGACGGCACGCTTGAACAACTTCATGCTAACGTGGATAAGCAACTTATGCGTTTGCAAACCGTTGACAAAACTGCCGATAAGGTCTAAAATCAGGACAGCGTCAAAGTTGGTTTTGCCTACAATCGGCAAAAAGTGCGCTTGACGAAAATGGTATGATTGTAGCGGCGGACGGCAAAATTGTTGTTCGCCGACAAAAATTTTTAGAGGCACAATATGATAAACACTTTGTTGGCAATCGGCATTGCTCTTGTTTTGGGATTGCTTTCAACAAGATTGATGAAAAAAATCGGCTTGCCCAACGTTACAGGGTACTTGATAGTGGGGCTTATCATCGGGCCCTACGCTTTGGGGCTTATCCCCGGGGAGCAATCGCTGATAAAAGGCACACCGCTGTTCTATACATCCGAGGGCGACAAGGTTTTCATGATGGAAGTTTTGTCCGTCATCAGCACCGTCGCACTGGGATTTATCGGTTTCGGAATCGGTTCGGAGTTTAAGATTTCCCACATAAAGGAAATCGGCAAAAGCGCAATAACAATAACCGCATTCGAGGCAATCTCCGCTTCGCTTTGCGTGGACATAGTGCTTATTGCAATGAGTTTTGTAACTGATATGCCCGTTTACGAAGCAATCATTATGGGTGCAATCGCCGCGGCAACCGCTCCTGCTGCAACCATAATGGTTATCAAGCAATATCGTGCCAAAGGCGTCGTTACGGACACTCTTTTGCCGGTTGTTGCGTTGGACGATGCCGTGGGACTTATCGTTTTTGCAATATCCAACAGTGTTGCGCTGTCACTGGCGGGCGGGGGACAAATCTCCGTGCTTAACATAGTGGTGTGGCCGTTGGTGGAAATTGTGGCGTCGTTTGCAGTAGGCTTCGGCATTGGCGCGCTGTTGTCGCTCGTTCCTCGCTTTTTCAAATCGCGCGATAACCGCCTCATTGCAACCGTCGCTTGCGTGTTTTTGTGCATAGGCGTTTGCAAACTGTTTGGCACGTTGGAAGACAATGGCTACGTTCCCTTCGGACTTTCGGATTTGCTCGTTTGCATGATGGCAGGCGCAACGTTTGTAAACATGCGCAAGGAAGCCACTCAAATGATGGAAGGCACCGACCGTTGGACGCCCGTGCTGCTTATGTTGTTTTTCATTTTGTCAGGCGCGGAACTCAACCTGCGTATGTTCAGCGGTTGGAAGATTATCCTTTGCCTGATTTTGTACATCGTGGCGCGTTGCTTGGGCAAGTACTTTGGTGCAATGCTGGGAGCAACGGTAACAAAAAGCCCCAAAAACGTCAAAAAGTATTTGGGTATAACGCTGTTTCCGCAAGCAGGAGTGGCAATAGGTATGGCAACCATGTGTAAAATCGAGTTCACAAAAGCAGGCCTGCCGGATATCGGCAGCAAAATCGTAACAATCACGATGTGCGCCGTGCTTATCTACGAACTTGTCGGGCCCGTCCTCACCAAACTTACGCTCACCAAAGCGGGAGAAATCGATCCGTCCATGCTGGGCAAAAAGTTGCCTTCTCCCTCGGCAGGCAACGCCGACTTGAACGACTGATTGGAGGGAAAAAGCATATGTCCCAAACCGAAGCAAAAAACACAACGTCCTCCCAAAGAGGCACCAAGTCCACCATGTACGAACTTATGCGCCGCTCGGAAATGATGGACGACGACGGCGCGGATTTGGAAGAAGCCGAAGCGCGCGACACCCGCACCGACGCGGCAAAATTTAAGGAAAAGTACAAAAGTTACTACACGGATATAAAAATCGACATCTCGGAAGACTGGTAAACGCTTGCCGTCAATAGGGTGGTATCGGAATATTTGCGTATCACGGGTAAAAAATTCGTCAGTTTTGTTTGGCGCGTTTTTCACACGTTTGAGCAAAACTTCCGGCGCAAACACTATAAGAAATTTGCTTGTGTTCGAGAAAACATCCTTTGAGTAATTTCAAACCAAACGTAAATCACCGTAAACGGAACAGTTGTTCAACAAGTGGAAAAATAGCGACAAAGATCTGTGATAAACATTCTTGAACGATGACGTTTCAAGGTTTATCACAAAGAGTCGTATTCAAAATTAATTTTTCCCCGCCTATTTTAGGCGGGGAAA
>CAKRAM010000025.1 GCA_934294965.1 uncultured Clostridia bacterium | reverse complement strand
AAATCCTGATTGCTACGCAAAACTGCGCATAGGATAATTTTGAAGTCAAGTATTTGTCGTAGACGGCGCGCAAACTGTCAAACTTTCCTTTGTTTTTGATTGCCTCAAAGACGTCCGCGCATGTTTTTCGAGTAACTTCCAAGGCGTACAGCGCGCTATTGGAAGGAGTAACGCAAAAATACTTCACGCCCGATGCCGTATACTTGCGTACAAAGCCGTCGTTTACAAAACAAAGCACATTTTCGAACGAGGAAAAATCCGACGTTGCTAGCGGCGAAACTACAACTGTCTTTTTTGCATTGGACGGGAAGAATACGTCTTGCACAAAATCGGAAAAATCAAATCTTTCAGCCGTTTGCAAAAACGTTGCAAAGTCGTCGAACACAACACAAACGGACGAATTTTCCAGCAAAGATTCAACCTGCGATTCGTCGATATAGTCAACCTCGTCGCTACAAAAATTTTTGAGCAAATTCAACTGATAGTATTCGTCATAGCACAGAGAATTGCAAAGCGTCATCTCTTCGATTATTCCCGTAACGTTGCCCGTGTATGTATCTTTTTCCAACGAACACACAACGTCGATTACAGCGCCGTTTTTGATATACGAGGCATATTTTCCGAAACGGAAAAAGCCTTTCAATTCCAAGCCGCTGTCCAATGTCACAGACAAGTGCATCGCGTCTTTTCCGAATGAGTTTGCAAACTTAACGTTGCCTTTTACTCGGCAAATAATTTTATCTTGTGGCAGCATTGGCTGCAACAGTTGCGACAACTTGAAAATTTGTTCGGCTGTTGCGTCCGCGCCGATCTCCACGTCGTAAGTGTACGTTTTTTCAAAGCACTCGGACGGTAGCGAAGAAAAATACTCCGAAAGACGCTCTTTTAGCGCAGATAAGTTTTCTTTTGCAACGGTAAAGCCGACCGACGCTTTGTGTCCGCCGAACTTAACCAGCAAATCTTGCGCCGAACTAAACGCTTGGAATATATCCACTCCGTCCACGCTTCTTGCCGAGCCTACATAGTTATTTCCGTCCTTGGTCATAACTACGGTAGGCAAGTTAAATCTTTCCTTGTAGCGACTTGCAACTATGCCCAAAAGGCCGTGCTGCCAATAGTCGCTGTGCAAAAATACCAATCTATCGTGATAGACACTCGAAAAATCGCAATTTTGATCGGCATCTACAACGATGTCTTCAAGCATTTCCTTGCGCTGCTCGTTCAACTCTTGCAACTGTTCGATAAGTTTGATATCGGCTTTGTCCCTTGCCTGCAAAACTGCAAGCGCCACAGACGGAGAGCCAACTCTACCTGCTGCATTTATACGCGGCGCTATTCTCATTGCAACGTCCATTGCAGTGACGGGCGAAGAACATTTTGCAATTTCCGCGAGTTTGCGCAAAGTTTTGTGATTAAAATTGTCCAAACCGACTTTTACGATTGTTCGATTTTCGTCGGTCATAGGCATAAGATCGCCGATAGTTCCTATTGCCGCCAAACACGCATATTTATCGGCAACTTGAGTACCTGCCATCGCTTCAATCAATTTGTATGCGACGCCTGCACCCGCTAAATACGGGAAAGGATACCCCATTTTGGGGTTTACGCAAATACAATTCGGCAACACTGCAGGCAACTCGTGGTGGTCGGTAACGATAACCTCCACCCCCAGTTCGTTTTGAATTTCTTCCACTTCCGCGGCATTGGATATGCCGCAGTCCACGGTTATAATCAAGTCGTAGTATTTACGCTGAAAAGCGCGCACAACTTTGTCCGTATGCAGCCCGTAACCTTCATCCCTGGATGGAATAACCACGTCGCAATCGATGCCGTTATCTTTAAAATACAGCCAAAGAATGGACGACGCCGTAAGTCCGTCGGCAACGTAATCCCCGTAGACCAACACGCTTCCTCCGCTATCGGCCAAACAATTTATGGTTTCGACAGCCTGATCCATATTAGGCATATCAAACGGAGAGTGACGGCAAACTGAATTTTCAAAATAATCGGAATAATTGCTCGGCAAAATGCCACGCGCCGAAAGTAAACGCGCAATTCCTTGCGAGAAGCCTTTTTCAACAAAAAATGCTTCGTTATAAAAATTGTCCGGTCTTTGAGTGTACTTTTGTTTCATACTTCTCCGTGCGTAAACTGTGGCTTTGGCATCGAATAGAATCGCTCACCTGCGCAAAAGCCATTATATAATAAAGGAAGCCTTCCATTATTCAATAACAGAAGGCCGCCGATTTGTGGTTGATTTAGTTGTTATTTGCGATTAGCAACTTCGGGCAAAAATGCTGCAATTGCACTGACGAACAATCTGTTGAGTCCCATAGTTGCAACGAAAGAGCAAATAGTCATGTACACCAATGCACAGCCCAAAGGAGCAGTAACGATTGATGGGATGACCCACAAAATAATACCGACAACCAACATGATACCGTGAACAATAAGGTTCAATTTGTTGCCCGCCTTAAATGCGTTATACTTTGCACTGGACATCGTCTTTCCCGCAGAATAACTCTCTTTGATGCGTTCAAGCGTTGTAAGCGTGAAGAACATAAAGGCAATATATCCGAGCAAAACGCCGGTAACGGAGAATGCATTGAAAATTGTACTGTAGATAAGTCCTGCAATAACCACGTATGCGACGATTGTAAACACTGCCGAAAGCACGCCGACAAAGCCCAAAGACTTGTTGCGAACGACAAAGAACACGCAGCTTGCAACAAACAACACAGCAAGAACAATTGCGATAACAAGTCCTGCGCTGTTTGCAACCTCGGTGCGGTTGTTCCAAGCAAGTTCTCCGCCAAGCGTTCCGTTGTTAATGTAGGAAGCGACTTTTTTGGTTGTAGCCTCGGTGGAAGAATACAATTGAACGG
Source organism: uncultured Clostridia bacterium (assembly GCA_934294965.1). GTDB lineage: Bacteria > Bacillota > Clostridia > Christensenellales > CAG-314 > Fimimonas. Next base: position 498 of record CAKRAM010000025.1, on the reverse strand, counting down.
TGCCGGAAGTAGCATCGTAAATTGCTTGGTACGTCAAAGCGCCGTCCACATAGTAGTAAATCTTGCTGGAAGACGTCAATTCGCTTGCCGCTTTTTTGCCCGCTTCTGTCAATTTGGCTTCGGCAATATAGTAAGTCGTAGCCGAAACATTGTATTTGCGAACGCTTGCACTTTTGAAGTGTTCGGACTTCAAAATCATTTTGCTTTCGTCATATTTGGTTTCGGAAGAAACTTCCACTTTACCTACAGCCGTAACTGCCGAGAAGATAGATTGTTCCGTGGAAAGAGCCATGCTAGCGTCAACACCGCTTGTTTTGGGGATGGAAATTGTGATTGTAGAATCTACTGCGTTATATTCCACATCGCAACCATAATATCCGTACATTTTTGCCAATCTGGTTTTGATTGTGGAAACAACCGAAGATGCGTTTACGCCTTCGTCCAAATCTACGATATATTCCGCAACTACTTCATCGGTGAAAAGTGTGCTTTTTTGAA
>CAKRAM010000024.1 GCA_934294965.1 uncultured Clostridia bacterium | reverse complement strand
GGGCTGGCATAGGCACAAACCTGATTAAGGTTGCCAAACTTTCTTGACAACAGTTTCACGGAACAAATAAGGTCAAAAAACGACGGCTGTTTTAGCCGTCGTAAGAAGATGTGTAGTATAGGAAGTTTCACCTGAAATCGTGCGAGGCGTATTTTTATGGTAAACTGACAATTTTACATACTCGAAGTACAAAAACGCCGGTTTTTACAACAAATCCGCAAGGATTTGGCAAATTTTGAACTTGTTTCAAAACTCAACTTCGTAGGGTATATAAATTTTTATGCGCAGGTCGGCAATGCCGCTACTTGCGCTTTTTTTTGCGGAAAAGAGTGGAAATGACAATCATCGCTTCGGTGGGTATGCCCAAAAAGAACAACGGCCACATACGGAATTTGAGCAATTGCAAAAATAACGCGGTAATCAGCGACCACAAAAAAATGCTCAACGTAAGAGTGTTTACCCACTTGACGTTGCTGTTTATCCTGTTGAAGCGATATACTATCAGTGCGCTGGGGCAAACTGCCCAAACGAAAATTTGCCAAAAACTTATGCCTTTTATCAGCCAAAGGGCAAAGTAGACGAACATCGCGCCCATATATACCGAAAGCACGCTCAAACAAACCATTGCAATTTCGTTGGAGCGGTTTTCCTTGTCTTCCTGTTTGGATTTGGTGTTCAACTTGTCGGATGCGTTTGGGCGTATAAGGTCGTCCACGGTCAGTCCGAAAACGTCGGCAAGCGCGTTCAACGCGTTTATGTCCGGCACGGAACTGCCGTTTTCCCACTTGCTTACGGTTTTGTCGCTGTAGGCAATTTTTTCTCCCAATTCTGATTGTTTCAGCCCGATTTGCTGCCGCAACGTTTTTATGTTGATTGCAATGTTTTGTTGGATGTTGGTATTTGTGTTTTGTTCAAGATTGTTTTCCATAAGTACATAATACAGCCTGCTTTACGCTTTGTCAAGGGCAAAAACGGGCAAATTCTCCTATTCGGAGAGTGGTAGTTCTCACGCATAGAGTTCCTTTTTGATTTGCGATACCCGTTTTGGCGGCTTTTGGATTGAATAATTTTATCAAAAAGCGTAAAATACGGCTTGCCGGCAAACCCGACGCACGCCGTGCGCAAATTCACAATGATTGCTTTTTTGCGCAGCAAAGAAACTCGGAGAATGATTGCCGTAGGCAAAACCGGTTTCAATCTACCGTTCTCCTAAAAATAGAAAACAACTTGCAACCGACAATCTGTTGCGAAAAGGAAAACAATGATAAACTTTTTTACGCATTGGACAAAAAAGAAAGTGATGATTTGCATCGTTTCCGCAGTACTTGCGGGAACTGCCGTTTTCGGCGCGTTTACGTTTTTGGGACCTTCCGGCGGAACTACCGACGTTGCCCCTCCGGACAACACTAACGACGGAACTTCGCTGTGCCCTGCGGATAAAACCGTTGCCGACTACCTGAACGATCCAAAGCAAAATCTGTACATTGCCAACGGTGTGCTTGCCGAGGCAGGCAGTTTTAGAAGCACTTCCGTAGGCAAGACGGTTTCCACCAAGGTGGGATTTTCCGTCACGCAGGACATCATTGCAACGCGCGTTGTCAAGGGCAGTACCGTGTATAAACAGTCATCCAGTTACGGATTGGTAAAAATGGGCGACGAGCGTTTGGCTCACGGCGACAAATATTTGTATCGTTTGGCAACAAAAGTCAACTCGGTGTCGGATATAGATTGGCCGAGCGGCTCTCCGACGGAACTAAATAAGGAAGATTTCGTCAACAGGTACGGACAACGCGGCAACGGGCTTAGCGGCTACATTCTCAACGACGAAACAATCGTTTCCGCAACATTCGACGGCTATGACGAACAAAGCGGCTTGTATACGTTCTCCTACGTTTTGGACAATCAAAAGGCAACGGCGTATCTGTTGTACGAAATGCGAACAAACAGCGGCTCCAAAAATTTTGCTACTTTCCAAAAGGCGGTTATAACCGTGTCTATGGATGAAAATTGGGTTGTGCATACGCTCTCTACCGATTGCGAATACAACGTTCCCATTGCCGGCGGCACTCCCTGCAAGGAAAGCATGACCGAAGTGTTTAGCGACGTCGGGCAAATCAAAAGTTTTGAGCAACTTCCCTGTTACGACTTTTACCGCAATTACGTAGATTTTTCCGTTGCGCCCCCAAGCGGCGACGATAACGACGGCAAACTTCCCGCGCCGGTACTTCCCGACGAACCTGCCGAACCCGAACCGTTGGACGTACTTATGAATATGTTCGAGGGCTATTTGCAAGGCGCGCCTCTCAATGCGCGTTTGTCCACACAAGTTAGCGGATTGCCGATAGAGGCGGACGTAACGCTAGTATTGAACCTGCAAGATCTTGCAAAAACCACGTTTTCCTCGCTCACGGCAAACGGATTGCGAGTAACTTATGTAAACGACAACATTTTTGCGGCGGTTAACGGCGTAAAATTGCGTTCGTCGGTTGATGACATTATGCAAGCGGTCAATCGTTTTGCGAACACGCAAATTCCGTCAAGCGATTTTGATTTTGCCGATTTCGACACTTCCTCACTTATGGACGCAATGACGTTGGAATTTGCCGACGGCAAAGCGGTTGTCGGAATGGAACTTAACCTTGGACAACTTTGCGTAAAAGCCGAGTTTGTCGGCGCCGAGCAAGTTGACGGCAAGTATGCTTTCCAAAGCGCAACGGTGGGCGTTGGCGGAATAGAATTGGTGCTTTCCGCACAGGACAAAACAATTGAGTTGTTGAACACGGACGAAGGCGACTATGTGGACGCTTGCGCGGTGTTGTTGGACTATGCGGACGTTTTCGGCGAACTTACCCGTGTGCGTTCGGATAGCGGCGAATTGCTGAACAAATCTTGGCTCATAGACATTCAACCGATAAGTCTAACGATAAACGGCACAATCTATCAAACCGAGCAAATACAATTGCGGTTGTACCTGACAAAAGAAAAAATCGTGCTAAATGCGGATAATTTAAGTTTGACCTGCACTTATTCGGACGGTACGACAACAACCAAGCAACTTGCGTTTGGCGGCGCGCTGACATTTGCAAACGAACAAAGTCCAAGCACGCTGTACTTGACGATAAACGACCTTGTCAATCCGTCAAGCGATTTGAAATTCTCCATAGGTTTGAACGCGCTGACCGATTGCTTTGAAAAACGCTTGCCTGAACTGAAAGAGGCAATTCCTCAACTGGGAGAATTGTTGGAAAACGACTTCGACGTTGCAAATTTGATAAAACTTTCTTCGTTGCTTTCACACCTAAGTTACGACCGTAACAACGGCAAAACGTTAACTCTTTCCGTAGACGCGTCGTCGCTTCTTGACGGACTCGGCAAATTGGATATTATGCTTTCCATGCCGCAGGACGGACAAGTGCGGCTGTCGGTGCGCCAATCGGACGAAACGGCGGTTACAATCGGCAATCTTTCCATTGCCGCAAAAGTTGGCGAACAACCGTCTGCCCAAACCGTGGACGAAGCATACGACGTTAACGCAGCACACATTCGGCTGGATAGCATCGACACGCTTTTGCAATCCCTCGTAAACACGGCAAAACGCACGAGTTTCCGTCTGACGGGCAAAGTGCCGGTAACCTTGAACGCCCTGTCGATTGTCAAAGCCGACGTGGAACTTGGTTTGGACGTTCGCATCGATGTGGAAAAGGACACAAGCGGCAATGACGTTGTGTACATTGCTGCAAAATTGTCCCGCGGAGAACTTTCGGATTTCACGGCAATTGCGTTTGACGACGTCGGCGGCGATTCCTACCTGTTCTACAACGGAGCAAGCGGGCAAATTACCGTAAAACGCAATTCGCTCAACAAAATTAAATGGTGCACCATTTGCAACAAGTACGCTTCGGAGTGCTCCAAAAAAATTTTGCACGCGGGATTCCGCTCCAACAAATTGGTTTTGGATCAGGACTACTACGGCAAATGCAGTTACGACGTAACCGTAAGCGAGGCGGAATTTGCCGCCAACCCGTTCGATTACGTTTTGCCGATGATAAACTTTTCGTCCAAAATTAACGAGGCAATCGTGGGCGCAATAAAAGAAGAAAGTAAAGCGGCATACGGCATAGACGACGTTTTGCTGAACTACACCTACTCCGAGCCGACGTACAACGTAAAATTGGATTTGAAATCCATCGACAGCGTGCTTGGGCAGGCGGATATTTTTATCGACCATGACGAAAACGCAAACTTCACGTCCCTGTACGGAAGCGTTGCGCTGTTGGATATGAGCGGAATAAGCGCCGTAGGCACCTTTGATATTCGCTTGGTGGATTCCGTTTTCGGCGACGCAAAATCGCTGCTGGCAGATAGAACCTTGTTCTAGTGTTAGTCAAATAACATATCAAAAAAACGACCTTGCTCGTGGCAACACCGAAGTATCAAAACTTCTTCGATCGCCGCCCGCGCAAGGCCGTTTTTGTTATTTAGTAGTAATTGTGAGGCACAACGGTCTGCGTGCGAAAAAAGGTGAACAAAGGTATTAAAACGGTTGTAATAGTTTGAGGCATATGATATACTGCACACTAGAAAATTGTTACTTTTTTGCAATATTGTTTGCAAAAACCGAGAGGAAATATGTTAGACGACTACCGGAGTATTATCGATAGCGAACTTGTAAAACGGTTGTTCACCGAGCATTTGGACGGGGTGATACTAATCGATTGCAAAACGCAAGCCTTGTTAAAAATATCGGACGACGTTACGGGTAAGTTGCTGCCACTGGTTACGTTTGACGGAACTCTGTACGACGATCAAATGGACGCTATCATCGGCAAAAAATTTCCGCTTTCCGATCATTCCAAAGAAAAAGAACAACTTTTGTTCAGTCGCGTGGTGGAGGAATTGAAAGCAAAATCCGTCTACGACGTAGATTTTAACATGCTGGATCAAAACGGCAGGTATGCTTTTCATTGTTTACGTTTCGAGTATTTGGACGATGCTCACCGCTACGTTATTATGGTAAGCGAGGACGTTTCCCGCATAGTCACCGGCGAGATTGATCCGTTGACGGGCGGGCTTAACACCGAAGGCTTTCACAACAAAGTCAGCAAATGGCTGGAAAAAAATCCCGGAAGAAAGTATTACGTGATTCGTTACAACGTGGACCACTTCAAGGATATCAACGGCGTTTACGGACATTCCGTCGGCGACAAACTTCTGCGCGACATGGCAGAGTGTATGCGCGCAATCGATTCGGAAGATGCCATTTCGGCACACTTAAATGCCGACCATTTTGTGCGTTTTTGTGCAAGCGACGTGTTGACCGCTCAGGAGAGCTACGACAATTTCAGTCGTGTGTTAGATAATTACAATTTGTCCATACCCGTAACGCTGCATGCAGGCGTGTACGATCTTTGCGAATACGGCGAAGATCCCTACACGATGAGTTACAAAGCATTGCTTGCCATGCAGTCGATAAAGGGCGACATGGAAAAAAAGATCGCCTACTACGAAAAAGGAATGTTGCGTCAAGAACAGGAACGGCTGGAACTGTTGAACGACGTGGAAAAAGGCATTGCCGAAAACCAATTTGAAGTTTGGTTTCAACCGCAAGTCGATTACGCTGCCAAAAAGATTATCGGCGCGGAAGCATTGGTTAGGTGGAACCATGCCACAAGGGGAATGCTGTCTCCCGGAACGTTTATTCCTTTGTTGGAACGGAGTAATCTTATCTCAAAAGTGGATAGATTTGTGTTCCACACCACCTGCCGGTATATGCAAAAATGGCTTCCCGCCTTGCCGAATAAGGACGTACAAATTTCCATAAATTTGGCGCGGCAGGATATTTTGACAAAAGGTTTTGTGGATACGTTTGAAGGTTACATGAAAAAGTACAACATCCCCAGAAGGTTGTTGCATTTGGAAGTGACCGAAAGCGCCTACATAGAGGAATTTGCAAAGTTGAATGCCGAAGTGGACAAATTGCGGGCTTTGGGATTTTTGGTGGAGATAGACGACTTTGGCGCGGGTTATTCCTCTCTCAACACGCTTAAAGATATAAATGCCGACAAAATCAAATTGGATATGAAGTTTTTATCCGGCACGGGCGGAAAGAAAGGCAGACTTATCGTCGCCGCGGTTATCAACATGGCAAAGGCGCTAAATATGTCCGTGCTTGCCGAGGGAATAGAAACAAAAGAACAGGCGGACTTCCTTTTGCAGTGCGGCTGCACCGAAATGCAAGGGTACTATTTCAGCAAGCCCGTCCCCTTGGAAGAATACGAAGATATACTCTTTGGCAGAAAAGAACTGCCCGCGCTGGCATAAGCGAAAGTGTGCGTTGTTCAAATCGTTGTATCGGGCTTCTGCAAGTAAATGCGGAAGCCTTAATTTTTAACATAGGGTGGCAAAGATGAAACATCCGGGAAAATGGAGAGAAACGGAAGCTCCGTATTCCTTGCCCTATAAAAATTTTACCTTGCAAAAAGTCGTCGGCTATCCGCATGCGGGCAACGACGTTTTCTAAGTAGTAGGCATTTATCGTCAAAAAATAGCAGCGTACGTGAAAGTGGCACGGCAAGCGGGCGCAGATATAGAAAACGAAATCAACACGATCGCCGCCTGAAATCATCGACTACGACGACGAAAAAAAACGCTTTTGTATTTCCGTTGCAAAGCAAGGCGAAAGATTATCTGCCATAGTGGGGGATAATTCCGACCACGCTCCTTTGGATTATCTCTACGAATACGGGCAAACGCCGGCAAAACTACATTCACCGCATGGAACTTTTCCCCTAGTGAAGGATTGTTAGTTTTTTTATATACCGGAAAAACAATTCTTTGTTGCCCTTGTATAACTTGTACAATTTTACTTACGAGCGGATACGTCAATTTAATGCCAAGCGCTCCGTTTTGCCCACACAAGACTAATTTGCGCTTGAACTCACAAAGAACAATAGACAATTACGATTAGTAATAACAAATCCACCTAATACAAAAAGGTTGCCGCGTCGTGCGACAACCCTATTTTTATGTAGTTTCGACGGTTTTAACCTCAAAACTCGTATCGGCACTCAACAACCGAAAATGAAAATATTATTTTCCGTTTTCGATGATTGCGGGCAAAGTCATTTCAAACACTGCGCCGTTTTGATTGAAGGCTTTAATATCGCCGCCGTGCGCTTTAACGATTTCGCGAGTAAGCGCAAGTCCAATCCCCGTGTTGCCCTGTTTTCCCGTATAAAATCTTTCGAAAATATGCGGTAAATCTTCCTTGGCAATGCCGTCGCCGTCATCGAAGATAGTTACAATAACATTGCCATGTTCCTTTACACATCTAACGGTAACCGTAGTTTGACAAAATTTGAAAGCGTTAGATACGAGGTTGGAAACGGCTTTTCTAATTTGCCGCTCATCGCACAATACCATTGCCTCGCGACAAAAGTCGGTTTTCAATTGCTTTTGACTGTTTTCAAATGCGGGTGCAAGGGAACACGCTACCCCTTTCATTATTTGGCTCATATCCTCTTTTTGCAATTTCGTAACGACCTGTGCGGAATCGATTTTCGACAAGGCAAGCCATTCCTCTATCAGTTTCGTCATTCTGTCACTTTCTTCGATAATAACGCTCGCCGATTCTTTCGCTGGCAATATGCCCGTTTGTATTGCTTCCGCATATCCTTGAATCGCCATAAGCGGCGTTTTCAATTCGTGCGAAGCATTTTGAAAAAACGACTGGCGAATTTCTTGCGCCGATTCGATTGTTTTGCCGAGTTTCAAACCTATAAAACATATCACTGCACCTACAACTACCACCACCGAGCAGAACATCCAGTTTAGCCATTTTACGTAGTTTAATACTGCGTTTATGTCCACATACAGTACGTATTCGTATTTTTCAGACAAATCTTCGGAAGAGTTATACGCTGCCAAGACTATGTTCCGCGATTTATCCTTCAATCTGTAAAACTTTCCGTGGTCGGGTTTTTTGTCGGCGCAAAAAGCCAAAACTGCCTTTTCCGTTTCGGTAAAGTGTACCAAATCTTCACGTGGGTGGTCGGTTTCCAAATACGCCACGCTCGAACTCAAAAAGTTTATATGCTTGGCGTCATCTTCGGGATCATACTCGCTGTATTCGTATTCTATCGCTATTTTTGCTTGTTCTTCAAGATTTTTGGGGATTGCTATGTTTACGACTACAAGAAGTGAGCAAAGTATAAGCGCAACCGAACATAAACACGTCAAAACAATTTTTAGTTTGATTTTTGTCATTGTTCGCTCTCCGTTACGCTCAATTTATATCCGTATCCCCACACCGTTTCTATCGTAACGACGCTGCTTGCCGTCATCAGTTTTTTTCGTATTCTTCTGACTGTTTCGTCTATCGCGCGCGTTTCGATAGCCTCGTCGAAGCCCCAAATTTCATCCAAGAGGCTGTTGCGAGAATAAGTTTTCTTGGGTTCTTCCATCATAAAAGTCAATAGTTTCATTTCCGTTTTGGTAAGAGGAACGCAAATTTTATCTTTCCAAACCGAGTGTTCGTCCGCCGAATACGTCAAATCGGCGTATTTCAAAAGCCCATTTTTGTCATTCTTTTCTTTGTTCATCTCGGCTCTTCTCAAAAGCGCTTTCACCCTCATCAAAAGTATGGTAGGTCTAAAAGGCTTGGTGAGGTAATCGTCACTACCCAAAGTTATCCCGTTGACGTAGTCTAATTCGCTGTCCTTTGCAGTAAGAAGGATAATAGGCACGGAGGAAACCTTTCTCAATTCCTTTACACACTCTATACCGTCGCGCCCCGGCATCATAATGTCCAAAATTACAATGTCGGACGGCTCTTTCTCAAACGCCAAAAGAAGTGAGTCGCCCGTTTCAAATGCGCTCACTTCGTATCCGTCGCTCTCCAAAAAATTTTTCAAGAGTTCACGTATGTTTTTTTCGTCGTCGGCAATGTAAATTTTGTACGCCATAAAAACCCCTTTATGCGCAATCGGCGTCGCGAAATCGCAACGCCTTTTGCAAGTTGTATGTTGTTATTTTACCTTCCGCAATTTGCACCGCAAAGCTCGTAAAGTTTTTGAGAAATCTCTTCGAGTTTTACAAGGTCTTCCGACAAAACTTGTTTTTCTTCCGCTGTCAAAACGCCGAGCTCGGCAATATATTTTGCCTCATCGAAGTTGGCGTAATCGAAATCCTCGCCGAGTTCGTCGTAGGAAGCGTAAACTTTATCCCACAGTTCGGCGCGAGCATACAAAATCTCGTCAAATTCCTTGCGGAGAGCTTGCACTTTGTCGTTTGCTTGTTCGGCTTCTTCGCAAGCTTTTTCAAAGCTTTCGCCAAAAAAGTTTTCGTCATCCTCGATGAAAAGCACGTCGCAGTCGGCACATTCGCCGTCGGCAAAATACTCTTCTTCTCTTTCCGCAAAATCGCAAATGCCGTCCTCGCAATCGCCGTACAAAACGTCCTCGTCCTTGTCCAACAACTCGTCGTAAAGTTTGTCGAGTTTCGCATCGAGTTCGTCAAGCGTTTCCACGCTTTTCAAAAGCGTTGCTTTTTCGACTTCCGTCAAAGTAGCAATACTGCCGATAAACGCTTTTTCGTCAAAATCTTCGGGAAGTTCGTCGAGTTTTTGAATTTCGGCAAAGTACTTTTCCCAAAGTTCGGCATGCTCGTCAAAGGATTTTTGATACTCTTCTTGCAAACTTTCGATTTGCCCGATTACTTGTTCGGATTGCGATGCCTTGACGTCTTTGTCCGTGGCGGCTTGCGCAGTCATATGTTTCGGCAAAAATACCGACAACAGCGTTATAGCCACAACCGCAATTGCAACGATGATCGACACCTTCGTTAGACCTTTTACTTTAATGGTTCTTTCCGTTTTCATGGACATACTCCTTTTTTCGTTTATTTGCAAGCCTGTTTGCTTACGAGTGAAGTATATCAGATTTCGCAGGTAAAAATCTCCGAAAAACTGTGGTGCATTTGCAACAAATTTGCAACAAATTAAAGATGATTTTCTACAATGCTTTCAATTTCCGATGGGCTTTTTAAACCTACGAACGAAGCAACGGTTTTTCCGTCTCGGAAAAACAGGACGGTGGGAATACTCATCACACCAAACCTTGCAGCTATGCTTTCATCTTCGACTACGTTTACATTGACCACTTTGATCTTATCTTGGAATTTTACGGCGATCTCCTCCAAAACAGGCGTAAGCGCTCTGCACGGACCACACCAGGTTGCATACAAGTCCACCAATACAAGTTTTTCGGACAATATTACTTCTTCCTTAAAGTTGCTTGTTTTTACTTCCGATACCATTTTTTACTCTCCTTGGTTTAATAATTGATTTATGTAATTTCTCAAAGTTGCCTCGTTCATCGCACCCGTCCTTTGTGAACCGATGTTTCAGTCAGCCGTTATAAAA
>CAKRAM010000023.1 GCA_934294965.1 uncultured Clostridia bacterium | reverse complement strand
CGTAAAGCAGGTCGGCGATTTCGTCCTTGTAGTACCAGCCGCTGTTTTCGTACAAATCGCGACGGTCGAAAACCGAAACGCCGTCCATGCACACTTCCTGCATATAGTACGCAACCAACTCGGACGAAGCCGAATTGGTACGCACGGTAATTTCGCTGTAATTCATAATAACTTCCTTTTACAAAGTTCACAGTACACAAAAATCTTCGCAACTTTTGTTGCGAAGACCGACGGGATTTATTTGATTAAAATGTCAATGAGGCGTTTGGCGTTTTCCCATTCGCGCTTGTTGGCTTCGTACATTTCCCGTCCCTTGTCGGTTATCGTGTAGTACTTGCGTGTTGCGCCAACGTTTTCGCCCCAATACCCGCGAATGCACTCCATATCTTCCAAACGATGGTATGCGCTATACAAACTTTGCTCGTTGGGAACGTACAGATTGTTGGTTTTTTGTGCGATGAACTTACGGATTTCGTTTCCGTATTTGGTTCCGCTTAGTAACGCCGACAACACAAACGTATCGATATGACCTCGTAATAGGTCGCTGGATATAACTTTCATGGCTGCTCTCCGTATTCAAAGCAAAACGTGTCCTAAGTCTTGCCTGTAATCATTTGTATTGTTACGTCGATTCTCGTCGAAGCAAAATACTATGTGTATCATACATATTACCACCGAGAAGTTTTTTTGTAAAGCCAACGAGAGGAAAAAAAACAATAAATAAATTTAATCTTTTTTGTTCGCCTATGTGAAACATATGAAACACACACCGCTGCCGAAAAATTGTTGCAGTCGACGTGCATAATCCGCCCGACTGCGACAATTTTGATAAATATGGCCGAATGGAATTAAACAAAAAAACCGACTTTTGCCGTTTATCGCGGAAAAGCGGAAATCAATTGCTTTGTTTATTTTGACAAGGGGTTTGATGAAAATATCGTTGAAAAAACGAAAACGCTGTAGAAACGTTTTCAAAATAACAACCGCCTGCTTGTTTTTAGGAAAAAATATCGTTATTCAAACAAACCGACGTACAATTTGGCAACTTTCATAGCAAAAAGCAGCCCGACCGAAATACGGTCGAGCTGCCAAATTGAGTTGAATATTTCCGTAAATTACATTGCAACCAAAGCAAATCTTGCGCAGAAGAGTGCTGCAATAACGGTGATGACGATGTCTTTTTTTGTGTATTTGCCGGTGAAGAGAGTGATAAGCACGTATGCGATTGCACCTACGCCGATACCGTTGGAGATGGAGTAAGTTAAGGGCATCATGATGAGTGCAAGGAATGCGGGAACTGCACTGCGCATATCGCTCATATCCACGTTTGCAAAACTCTTGAGCATCAAAACGCCTACGTAGATAAGCGCGGGAGCGGTTGCTACGCTAGGAACGATGCTGGCCAAGGGGCTGAGGAACAAGCAAACAACAAAACCGAGCGCCGTAACAAGGCTGGTAAGACCTGTTCTGCCGCCTTCGGCTACACCGCTGGCGGATTCTACAAAGGTCGTAACGGTGCTGGTGCCAAGGCAAGCGCCCGCAACGGTGCCGATGGAGTCGCACATCAAGCATTGAGCAAGGTTTTGAGGATCGCCGTTTGCGTCCAACATGTTTGCTTGAGAGCATGTTCCGTACAATGTTCCGAGAGTATCGAACATATCTACAAGGCAGAATGTGATAACCAGCATGATTACCGTGAAGATGTTGCCTACGGTTACGCCGTCAAACAAGATTGCCCAGCTTTCACCCTTGAACACCGAGAAACCATAGGTGCCGAAGTCTACGAAAGTTTGACCGATGTTCATGCCGTTCCAAGTGGGAGCCGTCCAAGTGAACACATAATAGAATACGGTGGAAAGGAGTATTCCAAAAATTACGCTGGCTTTTTTGAGGAACTTTACTTTGTTTTGATTAGCAAAAATTGCAATTGCGATAAGTCCCAAGAAGGCTGCGAGAACGGGAGCCGCACCGCCGTTGATGGAGCCGTATGCGTCGTAGGTGATCCACTTTGTGCAGTCGGCAAGTTGAACGAACGTAAATTGGTTTGCTTGCACGATGTAGCTGTTTTTGAAGCCGAGAAGTGCGATAAACAAGCCGATACCTGCGGGAATTGCTTTTTTAAGACATTCGGGAAGAGCCGTTGCGATGTACTTACGAAGACCGGTGAAGGAAAGGATAAGGAAGATGATACCGGAAATAAGTATTACGCACAAACCTGCGCCGTAACGTTTTGCAGCGTCACCGCCGGTTGCCGCTCCGATGAATACTACGTTGAAGAAACTGTTCAGTCCCATGCCGGACGCTTGTGCAAAAGGCTTTTTTGCCAAGAACGTCATAAGCAAAGTGCCGATGATTGCGGCGATAAGTCCGCCGACGTAAACCGCGTTCCAAATTCCGGAAAGTTCCGGGTTGAAACCGGTGATTTGGTTGGGGTTGACGATTACAATGTAGCACATTGCAAAAAACGTTGTAAGTCCGGCAAACACTTCCGTTCTTACGGTCGTTCCGTTTTCCGAGAGTTTGAAAACTCTGTCCAACCATGCTGCAAACCCACGCTTCTTAGGCTGTTGTGGGGATTGTGTGGTTTCCTGCTCTACGGCATTAACCTGTTCTGTCATGACTATTCCTCCATGAAATTTATTATATAAATCCGCGGTGGCATCTGAGGCTCTTCCGCAAATAAATATGACAGAATGTTTTTTG
>CAKRAM010000022.1 GCA_934294965.1 uncultured Clostridia bacterium | reverse complement strand
AGTGCAATTCGTTTCTTGTCCTAAATGCGGCAGATGTAGTGTGGATTTGGAAAAATTGGCTGCCGAAGTGTACGACTTTTGCAAAGATATCAAGTGCAACATAAAGGTTGCCGTTATGGGGTGCGAAGTCAACGGTCCCGGTGAATGCCGTGATGCCGATATCGGTATTGCCGGCGCAAAAGGAAACTGCGTATTGTTCAAAAGAGGTCAAATATATAAGACTCTTCCTTCGGATGATGCCGTTGAGGAACTGAAAAAAGAGATACTGATTTTAGCAAATGATAATCGATAATTTACGAGAGAAATTCCCCAATATGCCAGCGCTTCGCGTTCGCGAAATCAAGGTCGACAAATCCGTCAAAAAGGTTTTTTGTACGATCTCTTTTCCGAATGTCAAAACCGTGCCGCAGGAATTGAAAAAAAACATAGTCGATTGTGTAAAGTCCGTAGTACCAAAGGGATATTATTGCAGTGTAACCTTTGCCGATGACAAGTTTACGGAATTGACTTTTCGTAGGTACTTGTTTGATTATATCAAAAAACGCTATCCGCTGTTTAACTGCATAGATAAGGAAAAAACTATTGTCGAGTTTCCGTCCGACGACAAAATTTCGGTAACGTTTTTCGTCAACGAAATTGTAAAAAACAGTATTGAAATTGCCGATTTTTGTAACTCATTGCAGCAGCATTTTGAAAATTACACAAGTTATTGCGTGGAAATTGTCGCAGAAATTGACGAAAACGCAGCGGTAATAAACAGAGTTGAGGAGCAAGAGCGACTTGTTCGATTGGCGATTAACAAAGAACTTTTGAAACCATCTCGGCACATACGCTTAACCGACGTTTCTCCGCATATCGGCAAGGAAATTTTGGGTTTGCCGATGTATATATCGGATATTCGTTCGGCAATGGATTCCTGCATAATTTGCGGTAGAGTGTCCAACAAAACGCTAAAAGCGCTTAAAAACAAGCCGAACACACAAATTTGCTCCTTTACGCTAACTGACCAAAGCGGCGGAAGCATAAATTGCACAATGTTTGTGGAGTTTCAAATAACCGATCCGGAAACGTTAAAGCAAACTTTGCCGGATAAATCCGAAAACGAAGTTGTGAACATCAGTCGTCGCAAAATGGCAGCAAACGACAAAAAAATGAAAAAGTTGATGGCTATCTACGATACGATGTCGGTTGTTGTCCGCGGAAAAATTGCCTACAGCAAGTACTCAGAGCAACTGGAAATGCGCGTGTACGACTTGTGCAATTGCAACATTTTGCCAATTTCTTCGTTGGCGGAGTTCACTCGCCCCGTGCCTTGTGACTACGTACTTGTTCACCCGACGAATATAAGCGAATTTCGTCAAATCGGTTTCGATCAAACCGAAATTGTCAGTCCGCTACTAAAAGGAAAATCCGTTATTGTTCTAGATGCGGACGTTACCGGCAAAAACGCGATGAAAGACAAAATCTTGTCGGTTTGCGGTATAAAAATCGTTAACGGACACATTTGCCAGCGCTTTCAAACATTTGTCAATCCTGAAATGCAAATTGACGAAAAATTGCTGTCCAAGTGTGGCACTTCGATAGAAAAATTGCCGTTCTTCCCGACAGTTACGGAAATTGTCGGCGATTTGTACAAATTTGTTCACGGCTCGACTTTGGTCGGCAGCGGATTGCAATCGGTTTTGGATATTCTCAACTATTATGCCGCACCGGTAGGATACAAATTCGACAATCCTATTTTGGAGCGCGCCGAAATGTTGTCCGGCATGTTTGACGATGCTTCCGTGTCCAAAAAGCCGGATTGTCAAAAAGTTGCGGAAGTTGCAAAGGCTTGCAAAATTGCCTCTCCCGTTGATGATACGGCGGCAACTCGTGCCGATTTGTACGCGCGTTGTGTAGTAAACTTGTCAGGTAGGTAAAGCGCGTTTTTGTTTTAAAACTATGCGACGTTTTGTGTAATTTGAAGTATAAACGACTGTCCTTAATATAATATTTATTGTAAACAGTTGCAAAAGACTTTCGTGTGTGTTATAATACACTTGCACAGGAGCCGTGCGCAATATCGGAATGCCTTTAACTTAACAAAGACTATTCCTATTGTCGCGGTTTTCTTACCAAGTTAGCATTATTGATTACTTCGGTGAGAGTGGGGATTTTTTTCTCCACTCTCAACTTTATGTAAGGCAAATATTTTGCTTCGGAGGAAATATGGGAAAAGTGTCCGATTCCGTTATGGAATTTGTTGCTCCTATTGCCGAAAGCTTCGGGCTGGAAGTGATAGAAG
>CAKRAM010000021.1 GCA_934294965.1 uncultured Clostridia bacterium | reverse complement strand
TTGGTTGTGCGTCCGCATTAGAGGGTGATGCCCACAGATCGCTATCCTACCGCGCGCAACGACGTTTTTGCCGCATACAAGTGGATGTGCAGCACGTTGGATTTGACCGATTGCAAAGTTGTCATCGGCGGCGACAGTGCAGGCGGATGCCTGACCACGCAACTGGTTAAGGACGTAACGGACGGCGGTTTGCTTGCGCCTAGCGGTCAAATGATGCTGTACCCTGTGATAGACAGCAGTTGCAGCACGGAATCGATGAAAAAATATCCCGATTCCCCCTTGTGGGACGGCAAAAACAACGTTGTTATGTGGCAATTGCTTTTGGACGGCGTAGAGGACGTTTCCGAAGCATCTCCGCTTACCGCAACACTGCCAAGCGTCGTCCCTCCCGCTTATATGGAAGTTGCCGAGGTGGATTGCCTTCACGACGAAGGCGTTGCGTATTGCAATCGTTTGCAGCAAGTTGGCACGGAAGTGGAGTTGCACCAAGTTGACCGCGCGTTCCACGGCTACGACATAGCCTACGACAGCGACGTTGTTAAGCGTTGCCGCAAAACGCGTTTGGAGTTTTGCAACAAAGTCACCTCTTCGGATAAAAAGCAATAACATAGCCAAGTTTGGATACATAATAGCCAAGTATGGCATACATATCGATGCAAAAGGCACGGAGCAATTACGCCACGCGCCTTTTTTGCTGCGTTGCACGTGTGGTGGTGAAACACGCCTCGCAATGCCAATAATTACAAACAATCAGCAACTCCGCACACGAACCAACGAACCCGGCTTTGCCGGTGGTCGGAAATGGCATGTTTAGCCTGTTTCGTTGACAACCTGTTTTACCGGTGCTAAACTATATCGGTTGAAGGCAGCAAGCCGCAAAAAATATAGGAGCGTAGGCGAAGAAGTTCGCCACGGTGGTTATTATGGAAAGTTTTGCAGTAAAAAAGCATCGCGAATGGCACGGCAAGGTGGAAACAAAGGTCAAATGTCCCGTGGAAACGGCGGAAGAATTGGCGGTGGCGTATACGCCGGGAGTGGCGGAAGCTTGCATGGAAATCTACCGCGATCCGTCGCAAAGTTTTCAACTAACAGGGCGCGCAAACACGGTTGCCGTCATCACCGACGGCACGGCAATTTTGGGGTTGGGGAACATCGGCCCGGAAGCGGGCATGCCGGTTATGGAAGGAAAGTGCGCGTTGTTCAAAACTTTCGGCAACGTGGATGCCGTTCCTCTTTGCTTGCGCACAACCGACACGGAGGAGATTATCCGCATCGTAAAGTGCTTGGAAGGCAGTTTTGGCGGAATCAACTTGGAAGATATTTCCGCCCCCAGATGTTTTGAGGTGGAAACGCGCCTTAAAAACGAAATGAATATTCCCGTCTTTCACGACGATCAGCACGGCACGGCAATAGTGGTGACGGCTGCGCTTATGAACGCCGCAAAAGTCGTGGGCAAAAAACTATGCGATATGACGGTGGTCATCAACGGCGCTGGTGCGGCAGGCATATCTATCGGCAAGTTTTTGCTTAAAACAGGCGTTGCCGACGTAATTATGGTGGATAAATGCGGAATTTTGTCCCGCGGAGAAAACTATCAAAACGCCGCACACGAGCAAATTTGCCAAATCACCAACAAAAACAACCTAAAAGGAAACCTTGCCGACGCAATGAAAGGCACGGATGCGTTTGTGGGCGTTTCGGTGGGCAATTTGGTAACCGAACAAATGGTTCGCAGTATGGCGCAAAATCCCATCGTGTTTGCATGTGCCAACCCCGTGCCGGAAATTACTCCGGAAAAGGCTCTTGCCGGCGGCGCTGCCGTTGTGGGAACGGGCAGCAGCAAGTATCCCAATCAAATTAACAACGTGCTTGTTTTCCCCGGGTTGTTCCGCGGAGCGTTTGACGCCAACGCTGCCAAAATTACCGACGAAATGATGATTGCCGCAGCCGAGGGTATTGCACAAATCGTATCCGACGAAGAACTGTGCGCAACCTACGTTTTGCCCAAGGCGACGGACAAGCGCGCGCACGAAGCGGTGGCTAACGCGGTCAAAAACGCCGCTTTAAGAGCAACAGGCGGCTTAAAAACGCGCAAGTAAGGTTTTGTCGATTGCCGAATAAGCAGTAGAAGCAATCGAGGGTGTAGGACGTATGGCGAGTAACTTTTTCGGAAGTGAAAAAATAAGCAAAATTTTGTTCAAACTTGCACCGCCGGTTATGCTTGCGCAACTGATACAGGCTTTGTACAACATTGTGGACAGTCTGTTTGTGGGCAAGTTTTCCGAAAGCGGCTTAACCGCACTTTCGGTGGTTTATCCGTTGCAACTGCTGATGATTGCAATCGCCGTAGGCACGGGCGTGGGCATAAACACGGCAATGTCGGCAAAGTACGGCGAGGGCAAACAGAATGAGGCTGCGCATTTTGCAGGGGTTGAAACTCCTCTTGCAGCCGTGTTGTGGCTGGTGTTTGCCGTAGCAAGTTGGTTTTTGATGCCCGCCTATGCAAAAATTTCGGCAAATTCCGCAGATGTGGTGCGGGACGCGATAACCTACGGCAGGATTGTGAGCGTGTTTAGTTTCGGCTTGTTTTTGGAAAGCATTTGGACCAAAATCTTGCAAGCCGACGGCGATATGAAAACGCCTATGATTGCACAAATCGTTGGCGCGGTTGTCAACATTGCACTGGATCCCGTTTTGATTTTCGGTTGGATGGGGTTGCCTGCAATGGGAATTTCCGGCGCGGCAATAGCAACCGTAGTGGGGCAAGTGACTGCCGCTGCAATCGTGGCAAAAAAGGGTATACGCAAATCTCCGACGATAAAAAAATACCTAAAACTTATCGGCGAGATTTTTAGGTTGGGCATTCCCAACATTCTTATGCAGGCGGCGTACACGTTTTATATTTTTGGGCTTAACCTAATTTTGTCCGGATTTTCCGATCAGGCTGTGACGGCGCTGGGGTTATACTACAAGTGGCAAACGGTTTTCTTTATTCCGTTGGGAGCTATGCAAACTTGCATAATACCCGTGGTAAGTTACAACTATGCTACCAAAAATCTTGATCGTTGCAAAAATACGCTAAACACCGCAATTTTGTTCGGAATGGCGCTTATGGCAATCGGCACGCTGTGCTTCGAGGTGATGCCTGCCCAACTTATCCGCGCGTTCACGTCCGACGCGGAAGTTATCCGGATTGGCACTATCGGATTGCGGATTATAGGCGTAAGTTTCATTCCTATGGTAACGTCGCTAATTTTCCCCGTATTTTTTCAGGCAATCGGCGCAACAATAAAAAGTTCCGTGCTGACGGGTGTAAGCACGGTTGTGCTGTTTGTTCCGCTGGGCTATTTGTTTTCCCGCTTCGGACTTAAAAACTTTTGGCTCGCTTTCCCCGTGACCGAAACGCTAACAACGCTTTGCGGCTTTGTGTTCTACACGTCGTTTCTAAAACGGGAACGCCAAAAAGCCGAATGTGAGGCTGTTGCCTCTACCGACCAAGCGCAATAGTTGCCACAAATATGCAAAAAAGCGTTGATTTTTGCCGCAAGCAGTGCTATAATGTAACGGCAAACGGGGGTATGGCTCAGTTGGTAGAGCGATGCGTTCGCAACGCATAGGTCAGGGGTCCGAATCCCCTTATCTCCACCAAGCAAAAACGGATTGGAACGAAACTTCCAATCCGTTTTGTTTTTTGCTTCAAATTTGATTTTTGCGGCGTTGCTCACGCATCGCTACGC
>CAKRAM010000020.1 GCA_934294965.1 uncultured Clostridia bacterium | reverse complement strand
ATTACGTCCATGTAGCCTTCCACTATTACGATGTTGGGAAGCGCGGCTTGTTGTTTTTCCTGCTTGGCAAAGTTGATTGCAAACAAATTGTCCTGCTTGTGGAAAAGCGGCGTTTCGGAAGTATTTTTGTACTTGCCTTGCCCTACGGTTCGCTCATCCAAACCTCTTCCGCCAAAGGCGATAACCTTGCCCTGCATGTTGAAAATTGGAACAATGAGCCGCCCTGCCAGCGCGTCGTACAAGTTTCCGTTTTTGGATTCCTTTGCCACACCCGAGCCGAGCAAGTCTTCTCTTTTGTACTTATGCTCCAATGCGTTTATAAGCGAATAGCCGTCCGGCGAATAGCCTATGCCGAATTTTTTGACCGTATCGAGGTTAAAGCCTCGCCCGGTCATATAGTCACGTGCAATTTTGCCCCGCTCGCCGTGGTAAGTTTTGTAGTAAAACACTGCGGCATCGCGCAAAATTTGCATGTAAGTATCGCGCTGCTTTTTGCGCCGTTCGTAGTCGGCGTCGTTGCGAGCTCTTGACGTTTCCGGCATGGGAATATTGGCGCGTTTCGCCAGCATTTCCAGCGCTTCCATGCGAGTGCAGGATTCGTACTGCTGAACGAATTTGATAACGTCGCCGCCTTCCCCGCAGCCGAAACAATGGTAAATTTGTCGATCTCTGTTGACCGCGAAACTTGCCGTTTTTTCTCCGTGGAAAGGACAGCGGGCAAAGAAAGTCGTTCCGCTGCGCCTAAGATCCAAATATGAGCCGATAACGTCCACTATGTCGTTGGCACGCTTGACTTGTTGTACGAAATCCGACCAATCGATCATGTCATTCTCCAAACAAAACTATGCAAAAGCATTCGATTTTTGCTCTTTACACACATAATTTCCGCCAAAATTGCAAACTTCCCCCTAAATTTCTAAAAAAGAAGTTATATTCCCTATATTTTTTGAAATAATCGTTGCGCAGAGGCAAAACGCTGTGAATTTTGACTGCCCTTGCGCTTGCCGCCCCAATCAACCAACGATTTTGCACAACGACATACGACAAAAACGTTATGCCGCGCTCGGAAAGTTTTGCCGCTTACTCGCTTTAAAACCAACTGTTCAACCGCCCGTGCCGCAATTGCACCGTTTTGCCGACAATTCTAGTACGTGTACCGATTGCGACATCGACGCAGAATATAGTCAAAACTCGTTGTAGCCAAAAGAAAACAAAAAGAAAACAAACATTTTTTTGCTATAAATAAGTAAAATTTTGGTAATTTTGCCAAGCGTTTGAAGTTGTACCATTGACTTTATTAAAATTAAAGTTTATAATTAGACCGTATGTTGCCGAAAGCGTGCAATCGGCATCGACACAAAACTTACAATTATTTTTTTGGAGGAAATTTACCAATGGCAAAGAGAACTATTGACGGTAACACTGCCGCATCTCACGTTGCGTACGCATTTAGCGACGTTGCAGCAATTTACCCGATTACTCCGTCATCTCCTATGGCAGAAGTTGCCGACGAATGGTCCGCTCAAGGAAGAACCAATCTGTTCGGTCAACCCATCCGCATCGCAGAAATGCAATCAGAAGCAGGCGCTGCAGGCGCAGTTCACGGTAGTTTGGTCGCAGGAGCATTGACCAGCACCTTTACTGCCAGCCAAGGCTTGCTGCTTATGATTCCCAACATGTACAAAATCAGCGGCGAACTGCTTCCGTGCGTTTTCCACGTTTCGGCAAGAGCATTGGCTGCACACGCTTTGAACATCTTCGGTGATCACCAAGACGTTATGGCTTGCCGTCAAACCGGTTTTGCAATGCTCGCAAGCAACTCGGTTCAGGAAGCTATGGACTTGGCTTTGGTTGCTCACCTTTCCACTTTGGAAGCAAAAGTGCCTTTCCTGCACTTCTTTGACGGTTTCCGTACCAGCCACGAAGTTAGCAAGATTGACATGATCGACTACGAAGATATGGCTAAACTTGTTGACATGAAGTACGTTGACGAATTTAGAGCTCACGCTTTGAACCCCGAACATCCTCAACAACAAGGTACGGCTCAAAACGCCGATATCTACTTCCAAAACAGAGAAGCGGCAAACAAGTACTACCTTGCTACTCCCGCTATCGTTGAAAAGTACATGGAAAAAGTCGGCGAACTTACAGGCAGACACTATCACTTGTTCGACTACGTAGGCGCTCCCGACGCAGATAAGGTTATCATCCTTATGGGCTCCGGTGCAGAAGCCGTTGAAGAAACGGTTGACTACCTCACCGCAAGAGGAGAAAAAGTGGGCGTACTTAAAGTTCACCTTTATCGTCCGTTCTCCGCTGAACACTTTGTTAAGGCTTTGCCCGCAACGGTTACCAAGGTTGCAGTTTTGGACCGCACCAAGGAACCCGGATCGTTGGGAGAACCCCTCTACTTGGACGTTGTTGCCGCTCTTCGAGAACAAAACCGCAAAATGGACGTCGTTGTAGGCGGACGTTACGGTTTGG
>CAKRAM010000019.1 GCA_934294965.1 uncultured Clostridia bacterium | reverse complement strand
ATTCCGATTCTTCGTTGTGCGTCAACGGGTTGGTTGCGTTAACGCCGTCGGCGGTAACTTTGTCCCACTTGCTCGTATCGACGATACCGCTGATAACGTTTTCTTCTTCGTTCAATTTAAGAGAAACCTTGCCGGTATCCTCGTTTTTGCTGGAATAAGAATACAAAGTCCAGTCTTGAGCTTTGTAGGGGTTTTTGCCTGCTTTAAGAGCGTCCTTGGTAACGTATGCAAAGTCACCGTTGGAAATCGTCAAAGAGGACGAACCCGGATCTGCGTCGGGCGTGGTAGTGTTGTCTTTTTTGAGTACGGCGCTAAGCGCAACGCTCAAAATGATGACGGCGGCAACGATAACCGCAATGATTGCAATAATCAGTTTGCTCTTTTCGGAAAGAGGTTGTTTTACGTTTGTTTTTTTGTTACTCATTGTTCAATACCTTTTTTTGTATTACTTAATACGCAAAATTGCATATATGAGTGTATTATAATACAAACTAAAATAGATTGCAACCAAATTGAGGATAATCGTTGCGATTATGGAGAAATTATCATGAATTTTTCGGCCAAAAACAAAACCGTTGCGGTGCTTTGCGGAGTGCTGGCAGGGTTTGTAAACGGATTTTTGGGCGGCGGAGGCGGCGTAGTTGTCGTTTCTGCACTGCTTACGGTGTTTTCACTAAACCAAAAATGCGCTCAGGCAACGGCGCTTTTGGTAATTTTGCCGCTTACGGCAATAAGCGCGGCGGTGTACGTGCTGGGCGGCTTTCACGATTGGGCGGACGCGCTATGGACAACCGTCGGTGTCATCGTCGGCGGGATAGTGGGCGCACTGATACTCGGCGGTATAAAAAGTAACGCCGCAAAAATCGCGTTTGCCGTATTGCTTATATTCGGTGGCGTAAAAATGTTTTTTTAGCGGGAGGGATTATGCACGTATTATTGTTGATTTTGTTCGGTTTCGCCGCAGGCATAGTCGGCGGAATGGGAATGGGTGGAGGAACGCTGCTTGTGCCGCTGCTCTCATTTTTGGATATGGAACAAAAGTCGGTTCAGGCAATAAACCTTTTGAGTTTTTTGCCGATGTGCTGCATAGCTTTGGCATTTCACGGCAAAAGCGGCTTGTTAAAAACCAAAAATGTGTTTTGGCTGATTTTGCCGGCTGCAATAACTTCGGCTGTCGGAGCGTTCGTAACAAATAAAACGCCCTCAAAGTGGCTAAAAATCGTTTTCGGTGCTTTTTTGATTGCCGTAGGCGTTTGGCAACTTTGCGTGGCAATTGTCTACGGGGTCAAAGTCAAAAAGTCGCTTGCGGTTGTGGATTGTTCGGGCGAACTGCTAAACGCAAAAAAGGATGAATTTTAGATTGCGTCCAAACAATTGCAAAATGCGTCAAAATTTGGTAACATAGTACCGTATTGCAAAGTTAAATCGGGCTTTGCGCGGTAAATTATGAAATTTTTAGCTTTTGACATCGAAGCCGCCAACGGCTACAAGCTGTACAGTATTTGTAGTGTGGGCATAGTCGTTGCGGACGAACAATTTAATATTTTGTGGCGAAAAAACGTTTGGATAAATCCCAAATCCAAGTATAATCTTAACGGCACGCGGGAAAAGGTTGGCATAGACTTACATTTGGACAAGGCGCTTTTGGAAGCCTCTCCGGATTTTTCCCAAGTCTATTCGGAAATTAAAGAGCTTTTTACCGACAAGGAGTATTTGGTGGTCGGGCACGCCGTCGACAGCGACGTTCGCATGCTTAACGCCGCCTGTCAGCACTACAAATTGCCGTCGATAGACTTCGATTTTGTGTGTTCGCAACTATTGTACAGGTTGTACAAAGGGGAAAAGGAAGTCAAGGGCTTGTCCAAAATTGCGGCGGAAATCGGCGTGGAGTTTGCCCAACACAACAGCGAGGAGGACGCCTACGCAAGTTTGATGACGCTAAAATACCTTTGCCAAAGCACCGGGCTTACTGTGGACGAGCTTCAACAAAAGTACTTCGTGCGCAAGGGTAGCAACAAAAACTTCGAACTGATTCGTCCCGTGTCGCTTGCCGGTCAGGTTTCCAAACGGAAAACAACCGAAGTTGCCATTGCAAGCATCAAGGAGTACGCAAAAACAGTAGCGCCGATAAATAAAACCTACAAGGACTACGTTTTTGCAATGGCTCGCTCGTTGGAACTATCCGATCAAAGCGTTTGGACGCCGATAGTTGCGGCAATAGTTTCGCGCGGCGGAAAATATACGGCAAAGTTACAAAAGTGCAACGTGTACGTAAAAGCCGACGAGGCTGTGGGCGTGGATGCGCTTCGCGAAAAACGCGTCTACGAGTTGGAAGAAGAAAATTTACTTTTTTGCGTAAGCATAAAGGACGTTCTATGCGGCAATTTGCCGAAAAAGGAGTAAGCGATGACTGCAAAAGAGTTTTTGTTTAAGCACGGGCAAGCGGCGGAAAACCTAAATGCCCAACAAATTTTGACCGATTATCTTGCCGAAATGCAAAACGGCTTAAACGGCTTCGGCTCTATTCCCATGGTGCCGACGTACATACGCAACGTAGGCAGGGATAAAATCAAAGGCGGCAAAAAAATCCTCATCGATGCCGGCGGCACAAACTTTCGCTCGGCGATAGGTTGTTTCGAGGACGGAAAAGCCGTAATAACCCATCTCACCAAAACGCAAATGCCGGGTGCGGACGGAAAACCGCTCGGCAAAGAGGAATTTTATTCCAAAATAGCGCAAAACGTAAAAGATATTGCCGAACTGGGCGGCGACGTCGGTTTTTGTTTTTCCTATCAGGTGGATATGGGCGCGGACGTGGACGGCAAAGTGGTGTGTTTCAGCAAGGAAATTCACGCGCCGGAAGTCGTCGGCACAAAGGTCGGTGCGGAAACGCTTGCGGCAATATCTCGCTATAGCAACAAACAGCGCAAAATTGTCATAATAAACGACACCGTAGCCACACTTTTGGGCGGAGTGGCAACGCTAAACCAGCCTTACGGCGGCTACGTGGGATACATATACGGCACAGGCACCAATTTGTGCTATGCCGAGGACGTAAAAAACATCAAAAAAGTGACTGATCTCGGCAGCGGAAAAATGCTCATCAACACCGAAAGCGGCGGCTTCGACAAAATCCCTCGCGGAGATTTTGACGTTATCGTTGCCAACGCAACAGCCGAGCCTGGCCGTCAGCATTTGGAAAAAATGTCCAGCGGCAAATATCTTTCCGACGTGATTTTCGCTTCGCTTACAGCCGCAAAAAGTCAAGGAATTGTTTCGCCAAATACCGATTTTAAGCCTTTTGCGTTGAAGGAAGTTTCGGCGTTTTTGCTTGGCGAAAACGATTTGGGCGTTGCTCCTTGCGACAGGCAATTTGTTCGTGACGTTTGCTTGGAACTTATCGACAGGGCGGCGCTTATCGGCGCGATAATCAATGCCGGCGCTTGCATCAAAACACAGGCAGAAGGCACGATTGCAATCGTTGCGGAAGGCACCACGTTTTACAAATTGCCAACTTTCAGGGATAAGTTTATCCTGCATTTGCACGAACTGTTGGATGGCAAAAACGTTTCGTTTGAGGTCGTTCGCGGCACGGATTTGAATTTGGTCGGCACTTTGATGGCAACCATGATGTTGTAAAATTATCATTGAACTTCAAAATAA
Organism: uncultured Clostridia bacterium; assembly: GCA_934294965.1. Lineage (GTDB taxonomy): Bacteria > Bacillota > Clostridia > Christensenellales > CAG-314 > Fimimonas. The sequence goes on along the minus strand of CAKRAM010000019.1, from coordinate 3,370 downwards.
TACAAATGTATAAAGATTTGCGGTAATTTTTCGGTAAAAACGGTAAAATTGCCGCAAAATATATAAATCGGAGACACTGTGACAAAATTAACGGATAGCGTGCAAAAGCCGTATCGCTACTACGGCGGAGAGTTTAACACGCCTGATATGAACAAACCTTGCAGCGTGCGTTTTTGTATGTGCGTTGCGGATAGTTACGAAGTGGGAATGTCCAATTTGGGCGTTCGCATTTTGTATTATATGTTTAACGAAATAACAGACGTTGTGTGCGAGCGTTGTTTCGCGCCCTTTGCCGACTACGAGCAGTACCTAAGAGAGCAAAAGATGCCGCTTTGCAGTTTGGAAACGGGCAAACCGCTTGCCGAGTTTGACTTTGTCGGCTTCTCAATGCAGTTCGAAATGTGCTATTCCAACGTGTTTTATATGCTGGAATTGGCTCAAATTCCCGTTCTTGCGTCCGAGCGCGTCGAAAACAGTCCGTTTATCGTCGGCGGAGGTCCTTGCACGGTCAATCCCGAGCCGATGTACAAGTTTTTCGACTTCTTTTTCGTCGGCGAAGGCGAAACGCCTTGGGCGCAAATAATAAATGACTACAAAAAACTCAAAGGCACTCTTTCTCGCGCCGAATTTTTGCGCTACGTGGATGAAAACTACGATTGCATCTACGTTCCGTCTTTACATAATGCCGTATATAACGGCGAAACGGTTGTGTCGTTGCCTGGCGGGACGGTCAAGCGCAACGTGGAAAAGGATTTGAACAAAATTTTCGTTCCGCAAACGCAACTTGTTCCCAACATGGAAATAGTGCACGACAGAGTCGTTGCCGAGTTGTTCCGCGGTTGTGCAAACGGCTGTCGTTTTTGTCAGGCAGGTTTCATCTATCGTCCCGTTCGTGAGCGAACTTGGCAAAATTCGCTGGATTTGTGCAAAAACTTGGTGCAATCCACCGGTTACGACGAACTTTCGCTCAACAGTCTTTCCACCGGCGACTACAGCGGTCTTATGCCGCTTTTGGACGAACTTTTGCCCTACGCAAAGCAAAATCGCGTTCAACTTAACCTTCCCAGCCTGCGTTTGGACAGTTTCAAAGGGTATATGGCGGACGGCAACCGCAAAAGCAGCCTAACTTTTGCTCCCGAAGCAGGCACACAACGTCTTCGCAACGTAATCAACAAAAACATAACCGAGGAAAACATATTCGGCACGCTGGAAGAAGCCTTCCAAAAGGGATATTCTTCGGTAAAACTGTACTTTATGATGGGGCTTCCCACCGAAACGCAGGAAGACATCGAGGGCATCTACGATTTGGCTTGTCGCATAAAGTCGTTCTATAAACACGTAACAAAAAGCGGAAAGGTGCGTATCGGCGTATCCTGTTCCACGTTTATTCCCAAGCCGTTTACGCCATTCCAGTGGTGCGCGTTTGATAGTCGTGAGGACGTTGCGCAAAAACAACGCTACTTAAAGGACGCTCTCACCAAAAAAGGCATAACTTTTGCCTACAACGACTACAACACGTCCTATTTGGAAGCCGTTCTTGCACGCGGCGGACGTTCGATTGCCGATTCGCTTTATGCCGCCTACAAAAAGGGCGCGCGTTTCGACGCTTGGAGCGAATATTTTAACTTTGATTACTACAAAGCCGCCTTCGATGAATTCGGCATCGACACCGACAAAATCGTTGGCGCGTACGACTTGGACGCAACCCTTCCGTGGGATTTTGTCGACGTCGGCGTGGGCAAAAAGTATTTGCAAGCGGAGTATCAAAAGGCAATGCAAGCAACTGCAACTCCCTCCTGCACAAAGCAGTGCAACGGTTGCGGTTTGACCAAATGGGGCTTTTGCAAGTATAGTCACGGCAACAAGGCGGTGCAAAAATGATAGTACTAAAATTTCAAAAAACAGGACGCTCGGCTTTGGCTGCCCACGTGGACACACTTCGAGCGATAACCTACACACTTCGCCGCGCAAACGTTTGCGCCGAGTATTCGCAGGGCTACAATCCCCATATGGAACTGGGATTTTCCCCTCCGTTGCCGCTGGGCGTAAACAGCCTTGCCGAGTATGTTTCGGTAAAGGCAACCTACGACGAGGATTTGCTCAATCGCTTGCAAACTTTGTGTCCGCAGGGTATGAATTTTGTAAAAATGTGGAATTTGCCCGTTGACGTCAACGTTGCTTCCAAACCCGTCAAGGCAGATTACGACCTGTTTTGTTCGGGGATAGGCGGCGTGATAGAAGAGATTTTGGCAAGCGGCTATCAAATCACCTACACGGAAAAAGGTAACCAAGTAACGAAGGACGTTTCCTCCAAAATTTTTGCGGCAAGCGGATTTGGCGATACGGCAAAAGTTACGTTGGCAATCGGCAACGACAATCTTCGCCCGGACAGGCTTGTTCGCCACCTCATGGCAGCGCACTCACTTACGGGAGATTATTCGGTAACAAAAACCGCCGCGTACACGGCTGACGGGCAAAACTTCGACGATTGGTTGGACGGTTTGGCAAAGTAGCGGTCGAAGTTTGGTAAAATTATAAATTTTGCAGTCAAAACGGTAAAATCAAGTGTTAATAACGGTAAAACAGGAGGATATATGAATTATAAAGTTATAAAACCCGAACAATTGGACAATTTTTCGCAATACCAATGGTTCGGAACTTTTTCCAATCCTTGCTACGGCTTCAATGTCAAGTGCGACGTAACCGAAGTGCTTAACGTCAGCAAAAGCACAAACACAAGTTTTTTCGTCAACACGTTGTATTTGGTAACAACGGCTTTGAATCAAATTCCTGCAATGCGCATGCGCCAAGTCGGCAATGAAATCCGCCTGTACGATGTGATAAATCCCACGTTTACCGTAATGACGGACAGCGGTCAGTTCGATAACGCCGGTTTCAAAATGAAAGACGACTACTCGGCGTTTTACGCCGCAGCCAAAAAGGTTTTGAACGAAACTGCTCACGAGTCGACAATTGCCGACAGTTACAACGACGCCGACACCTTTGACGACTACTACATAACCTGCATTCCTTGGCTTTCGGTAGAGGGCATGCAGCACCCTTTGCCAAACGGCAACTCGGAGTCCTCGTCCGTTCCCCGCGTTTGTTGGGACAAATTTCGCCCCGAGGGAGATAAAATCGTTTTTACTCTCAACATAACGGTAAGCCATTGCTTCGTGGACGGCAAACGCCTTTGCCAAGCCTTCGACACAATCCAAAATTGCTTCGCCAACGCACAAAATCTTCTTAAATAGCGTATCGAACGCCTTCTATGCAAATTAGCGGAAAATCGCTCGAGATTTGATTGCATGCATAACAAGGCATTGCAACTTAACCAACTTCTTTCGGCACTTGACGTACTTTTGTGTAT
>CAKRAM010000018.1 GCA_934294965.1 uncultured Clostridia bacterium | reverse complement strand
GTTTCGATAGAGGTTTCTCCCATCGGTGGAGTCAGTTGCGAGTTTGGGTCCAAATTCGAGTCGGCAGGCGTCAACCAAACGTTACACAGAATTTATGCCAACGTCAACGCCGACGTTGCGCTGATATTACCCGCATACACCAAAACGACAAAAACCTACGCGCCGATTTTAATCTCGGAAACACTGATAATCGGAAATATCCCGCAAACGTATCTTAACGGATTTACAATGGGTTCGTACAAAACATGATTGGATACGATGCAAAACGGGTTAGCTTGCTACTCAAAAGAAATACATTTGTTTTCATGCACAAAAAGTGCGAATGTTCAAATCTCAACCGACGATTTCAATTTTGTACGCACGGAATCTAAAATCGGCGTCAAAACTCTTGTCAAATCTATTTATATTTGATATAATTTATGCACAAACGATGACGAAGCAAAAGAATTTGCGAACAACGGTCGAACCAGCGAGCAAGGGGCGGTGCAAGCCTTGACTTCCGCGCAAATAGATATTCCCTTCCGAGTTTAGACGGTGAATTTAACTTGTAGCCGTCTACGGGTTGTTCCGTTACAAACTTCAAAGCGAAAGTTCTCTTTCGGAATTTAGGTGGTACCACGTTATCGATATGTCGATGTCGTCCTAAACTACGGTTTAGGGCGTTATTTTTTACAAGGAGACAAATAATGGCAAACATTGCAGAAATTCAGTCAACATGCTTGTCGCTACTTGATAATTGCGACGATTTGACAAAATTGCAGGAATTGAAAGTAAAATATCTGGGAAAAACCGGCGAATTGACGTCGCTTCTTAAGGGCATAAAGGATTTGCCCGCCGAAGAACGCCCGACTTTCGGGGCAAAAGTAAATGCTTTGAGAAATTTGTTGGAAGATTCTTTTGCTGCCAAAACTCAAACCCTCAAACAAAAGGAACTAAAAAATAGTTTGGAAAAAGAAAAAGTCGACGTAAGTTTAGTTTCTATGAAGCCATGGGGCGCATTGCATCCGGTAACGATGGTGGAAAACATCATTTCCGAATTGATGGTAGCAATGGGCTTTGAAGTTTTAAGCGGTCCGGAAATCGAAACGGACTACTACAACTTCCAAGCATTGAACATCCCTGCGGACCACCCTGCCAGAGATATGCAAGATACTTTCTACATAACGGACAGCATTTTGCTTCGGACTCAAACGTCCTGCATGCAGGCTCGCACGATGGAAAAGAAAAAGCCGCCAATTAAAATCATTTGTCCCGGCAAAGTTTTCCGTTCGGACAGTGATGCTTCGCACTCCCCCGTTTTCCATCAAATCGAAGGATTGGTGGTGGACGAAAACATCACGCTTTGCGACCTTAAAGGCACGCTGGAATATTTGGCGGCCAACTTGTTCGACAGCAACACAAAGGTTCGCTTTCGTCCGTCGTATTTCCCGTTTACCGAACCGAGCGTAGAAGTGGACTTGACTTGCAGTAACTGCGGCGGCAAAGGTTGCTCGCTTTGCAAAGGCACAGGCTGGATAGAAGTTCTCGGCGCAGGAATGGTCAATCCTGTCGTTTTGGAAAACTGTGGAATCGACAGTAACAAATACACCGGTTTTGCATTCGGCATGGGCGTGGAACGTATTGCAATGATAAAATACGGCATTCCCGACATCAGATTGTTCTACGAAAACGATCAACGCTTTTTGAAGCAATTCGGTAAATAGGAGGAAAAACATTATGAAATTGCCTCTTTCTTGGATTAAAGAATACGTGGACGTAACCGAAGATATCGAAACTCTTTGCAAAAAGATGGTGGATATCGGTCTGGAAATCGAGGAAGTCGATTACCTCGGCAAAAACGTGACCAACGTAAAAGTATGCCAAATCAAAGAAATTATTCAACACCCCAATGCCGAACGATTGCTTTGCACAAAAGTCGATATCGGCGGCGAAATTATTCGCATCGTCACCAATGATCACCACGTAAAAGTCGGCGACAAAGTTCCCGTTGCTCTCCACAATGCCAATTTGGCAAACGGTTTACACATAACAAAAGGCAAAATGCGCGGTGAAGAATCTTGGGGTATGTTTTGCGGCGCGGAAGAACTTGGCATAACCGCCGATATGTATCCCGGTGCCGATTATGACGGAGTGCTTATCTTGAACGATAGCGCCGTTGTCGGCGAAGACGTGCGAAAAGAAGTCGGAATAGATGATTACGTTTTGGATGTGTGCGTAACCAGCAATCGCCAAGATTGCAACAGTGTTTTGGGGCTTGCGCGCGAAGTGGCAGTGGCTCTCGGCAAAACCTGCAAAGAACCGGATATAAGCTTTACCGAAAATTCCGTAACTACAAGTGACTTGGTTTCCGTAGAAATTGCAGCTAACGACATTTGCCCCAATTACTATATGCAAGGATTGACCGACGTAAAAATCGAAAAATCTCCCGTTTGGCTGACTTCTCGCTTGGCGAAAGTCGGCTTGCACGGAATTAACAACGTCGTGGATATCACGAACTACGTTTTGTACGAAATCGGTCAACCCATGCACGCATTCGACTACGCCGATATAATCGACAAAAGAATAGTAGTGCGTCGTGCCGAAGAGGGCGAAAAAATAGTTCCGTTGGATGGCAAAGAATACATTCTCGGCAATGATGACCTAGTTATTGCCGACGACAATCGCGCAGTAGGCTTGGCAGGGATTATGGGCGGCGCTAACTCCGGAATAAAAGATACAACGTCTTGCGTGCTGTTCGAATCGGCAACTTTTGCAAAAGGCAATGTGCGCAGGACAAGCCGTCGTTTGGGACTTAGAAGCGACAGTTCGGCACGCTTTGAAAAGGGAATCGAGGCTTACACGAACAATTTGGGGCTAAGCCGCGCGCTTCACCTTTGTGAGCAACTGGGCGCAGGAAAAGTTACCGCTTGCCGTATTACCAACGGAAAGCCGGCTGAAAATAGTGTCGGAAAATTTGATTACGATCGTATTCGCAGGTTGCTGGGGATAGTTATTCCCGAGCAAAAGGTCATCGAAATCCTGAAATTGCTCAATATTACTGCTACGTTAGAAAACGTTGTGGTAACGTGCATCGTTCCTCCTTATCGCGATGATATCGCGCGCGACTGTGACATTATAGAGGAAATCATCCGCGTTTACGGCTATGATAACATAAGCGGAACGTTGATGGAGGGTTCTCACATAACAACTGGCGGCAAAACGCAAATCGACAAACTTTGCGACAAAGTGCGCAACGTGTTGTGCGGATACAAATACAACGAATGCATCTTTTATCCGTTCTCGGGCAAATCGCTTATAGAAAAAGCATCTACAAAAGCGGTGGACTTTGACAAGTACATAAAAGTGCTTAATCCCATCGGGGAAGAATTGTCCATAATGAACCGTGACCTTGCTCCGAACATGTTGCAATGCGTTGCAATGAACCTTTCCAGAAAGAATCACAACCTGAAATTGTTTGAAATCGGTAAGGCGTATTTGGCAAAAGAACTGCATCTTACCCAACTTCCGACGGAAGAAAAGCGCGTTTCGATTTGTGCAACGGACATTTCCTTTGAAGAATTTAAGGAAGTCGTGCTTTCGGTCGTGTATGCTTTTTGCGATACGAGCGTAAAATCGGTGCGCAGTCAAAATAACACAGTGCTGCATCTGGGAATTGCCGCCGATATCGTTATCGACGGAGAAAACGTGGGGTATTTCGGCAAAGTGCATCCTCAAATTTGCGAAAACTTTACAATCGACGTGCCCTGTATGTACGCCGAACTGGTATTGGATAGGTTGGTTTCACACTTGCGCAACCAAATAAAGTTCAAACCGATTGCAAAATTCCCCTCAGTTACGCGCGATTTTGCTTTTGTGTGCGACGAAGACGTTGCCGTTCAGGACATTTTGGACGAGTTCTTAAAACTTCCTTTGGTGGAAGAAGCGGAATTGTTTGATATATATCGCGGAGAACAAGTAGGACAAGGCAAAAAGAGCGTTGCCGTTGCCGTGGTATTCCGCGATAACAGCAAAACGCTGCAAGACAAAGATATAGAAAAGCAATCAGGCAAGGCGCTAAAAGCCTTTGCCGATAACTTCGGCGCAACGCTTCGCTAATTTAGACGATTTTCCGACAGTTTGTGAAAAATTATCAAATTCTTGCCCCTGCGGGCAGTATAGAACTACTGAAAGCCGCGGTAAACAACGGATGTGATGCCGTGTATTTGGGATTAGATGCCTTCAATGCTCGCATGAAGGCACCCAATTTTACGCGGGAAAATGTCGGCGAGTGGGTGCGTTACTGTCATTTGCGCAACGTAAAAGTGTACGTCACCATAAATACCTCCATAAAAAACGACGAATTTACCATGGCGGTAGACACTTTGATCGCCGCATACAACGCTTTTGCCGATGGAGTTATTGTAACTGATTTGGCTCTTTTACAGTATGCGGCAAGCCTGCCAAAGCCGTTTGAGGTGGTTGCAAGCACGCAACTCAGTTGTCACGATTCGTTCGGTGCAAGATTTCTAAAACAACTCGGCGCAAGCACGGTGGTTTGCGCACGCGAATGCAGTTACAACGACATTGAGGATATTGCTTCAGTCGGCATGAATGTGGAAAGTTTTTTACACGGTGCATTGTGCGTGTGCCAATCGGGGCAGTGTTTGTTCAGTTCAATTGTCGGCGGAAACAGTGGCAATCGCGGATTGTGCGCACAACCTTGTAGAAAACGCTACAAAGCAACTTACAACGGCAAGGCAATAGCCGAAGGATATTTGCTTTCTGCAAGAGATATGTGCGGATTGACAATCGCCAAGCGATTGCTAAAAAGCGGTGCAACTACGTTCAAAATCGAAGGTAGAAATCGCAAGCCCGAATATGCGGGAATAACATCAAGAGTGTTTCCCGAGTTATTCAAAAACGATTTTAAGCCCAAGCCGAGCGATATGGCAAGTTTATCCGACGCTTTCAATCGGCACATGGCTCCAATATCCTATTTGACGGGCGACAATTCGGATATTATATACAGATATTGTCAAAACAATTCAGGCACAATAGTCGGCAGCATCACAAAATGCGGATTTGTTGCCGAAGTACAAGTCAACAAAGGCGACGGACTGAAAATATTTGACGGCGAAAGCGAAGTGTGCGGAGGATTGATTACGCAAGGCGGCATCGCCACTAACACTAAAGCAGAGTTTTTCGGAAAGGTTTCCGCAGGAATGACTGTGCATCGCACAACGTCGACGGAGTTATCTAAAGACGTTTTGTCGGCTAAAAAAATGCTTCCCGTTTGCTTACATTTTTCCGCAAAGGCAGGAGAGTTTGCAACAATTATTGCAAAAAGCGGTGCGGTTGAGGCTAGTGTGCAGTCCGACTTCGTAGTTCAAAATGCGCAAAATACTCCGACAACAGCCGAAGAAATAGCAATACAATTACATAAAACAGGGGATACCTGCTTTACTATTACTAACATAGTAGTTGATTGTGACAATATTTTCATTGCGAAGTCTCAATTGAACGCTTTAAGACGAACAGCATTGGCGAGTATCGAAAACTCACTACTCGAGGACTATGCAAACAAGCATTTGCATAAAGGTGTAGTCTCATTGCCTGTTTTTCCAACTGTCACAACGACGTATGCGCCTGTCAAAAATACTGTTGCCGTAATATGTAAAACTAAACAGCAACTAAATGACGCCGCCAAGTCGGGCATTGACTTGCTAATTTACAAACCACAATTTATAAATCCGGAAACGATTTGTGATGCGGCACAATTCGGGGCATATGTCGATGTTCCACCTTTTACAAACACAAAGTACCTTCAAAGCCTGATATCCGATTGCAAAACCAAGCCGGTTTGTCACAACGTTGCGCACGTTCAATTGGCAAGAGAACTGAATATTGCCTACATAGCCGGGCAAGGTTTGAACATTTTCAACGACCAAATTGCCGATATGTTCAGCGACGCCGATACTTTCGTATATTCCTACGAACTTTCCCTTAAGGAAATTTACGCATTTAAGCGGCAAGACGGCTTGATTTTTGTAGACGGCGACTTGCCGCTGATGAAGTTTTCCCATTGCCCTTTCAAGGCCTCGACCGGTTGCGACTGTTCAACTTGCAAAGCCGGCGGAGAGCTTGTCTACACGGACGAGTCAGGGCGGGCGTTCAAAATCGTCCGTCGCAAAGACGAAAAATGCACCTTCGAGCTTATCAACGGAAACAAATTGTCTGCTCTGGGCAAACTAGCGCAAGGGGGAAGATACCTATTGGACTACGATAAAGCCGTCATTGCACATTATCTTGCAATCAACAATGGAACGTCAGACGAACTGACCTGCAATCAACCGTACACGCGAGGTAGATTGTACAACAAAATAAACTGAACCAACACAAGTAATTTATTGACTTGCGTTGTAACAAAATTTCAAAACTATGATTAACACAAAAACACTCAACAAACTTCAATTCGGGGATATTCTAAAGCAAGTTTCCGAATATTCCATAAGCGCAATTGCTAAACAAAAAGTGCTGTCACTGTTGCCTGCGGATAATTTTGCATTGGCGCAAAAACAAATAGAAGAA
>CAKRAM010000017.1 GCA_934294965.1 uncultured Clostridia bacterium | reverse complement strand
ACATATAGTATCAAATTATGTTATAATAACGCTGTTACAATATACCCAATATAGCCTACTTAGTGCATATTTCGTTTTACATTTTCTTTACGTTAGCCATACCCCAAATGCAAAAATGAAAAAACTCTTTTTGGCGTTCGGCAACGGAACATGAACAGGCTAGCCTTGCTTTACGCCCAACACGCCGAAAAGAAGAACTCCGACGGCGGCGGCAGCGACGATGAGCAAAATCGGATGGATTTTTTTGCCCTTGATTTTGACATGAGAAAGCGGGAAAAACACCGCAATTATGAGAAGCGAAATCCAATTGAATGTGTCGAAGCCTTCCGCAGTGATATGTTTGAGGTCCAATTTCGGCAACACAATCGGAACGGTTATCGTGACGACTGCGGACAAAATTAAACCTACGACGACAGGCCTTACGCCGTAAAGCGCGCCCTGCACGACTTTGTTTGTTTTGAATTTGGCAAACAGGTTGGTTACGATGATTATTATTACCACCGACGGCAACACTACCGCTGTGGTTGCCACAATTGAGCCCAAAATTCCGCCCCAAATGCCCAGCGATGTGGATTGACCGACCGTCATACCTCCGTAGGTTGCCAAGTTGATGGCAAACGGTCCCGGAGTGGACTCGGCAATGCCGATAAAATCGGTAAGTTCCTGTTGAGTGAGCCAGCCTTGGCGCTCGATCATTTGGTTGACCATTGGCAGCATTGCATAGCCGCCGCCGATTGTGAACAAACCTACTTTGAAGTATTCCCAAAATAACAATAGCAACTCCATTTAGCGTTCCTCCTTGTCACTTTGGACTTGTTCCGAATCCGCTTGCGGTTGCTCGACGGAAGAGTCCTCCGGTTCGGCTTCGGTTGCCGTTTGTTCGTCCGATGGTTCTAATTCGCCTGCCGCCTCTTCGGTTTGCTCAACGCCGCCCTCTACGGTTTGGCTCAAATCGCCGCAAATATCGTCCTCCAAGCCTTTTTTGGCACGAACTTTGCGCCTGATTGTGGTATACAAAATGCCTACAATGCCGCCGATCAATATGATGAAAATGACGTTGAAATCGGTAAACACCGTCAGCACGAACGCCATTACCAGCATAAGAATACTGAACCAGTTATATTTGATTTCCCTGCCCATTTTTAGGAAGGCATTGATTACCAGCACGCTTACGCAAGCGTTTACGCCCGTGAATGCCGCCCTGTACCAAGGGTTCTCCGAAATTTGCTTCAAGATATAGCCCAAAACGGAAATGATGATGAACGACGGCAAAACAACGCCGATGGTTGAGATAATCGCGCCGATAACGCCGTGCATTCGGTAGCCGACAGACGTTGCCGTGTTTACCGCCACAACACCCGGAGTGGACTCGGCAATGACCAGCATGTCCAACATATCCTGATCGGTGATCCACTTTTTGCGCACTACCAATTCTTCCGACAAGACAGAAATCATTGCGTAGCCGCCGCCGAATGTGAACGCCCCCACCTTGAAGAAGGTGATGAACAAACTCCACAGCGACGCTTTGTAGTTTTTCTTACTCATAGTTACCTGCCATTAAACATTTATTACGCCGACGTGGGCGCGAATAACATATTGTGTTTACGATTTTTGCGTTTGCCGACGATACCGCAGGCTAAGTGACCGAAGTTTCAGTCACAAACCGCATTTCGGACGTTCAATTCCGATAAGGCGCAAACCCTTCCAAAATTTTGTTCACATCGGTTTCGTCGAAATTAGGAAGATAGTCCACCGTTGCCGAAGAAGGATCTTGACCGAAGCCGTTGACTAGCCCCACGTTGAAAAAGTAGTCAGAGGCGGCGCGATACTCGTGCTTGTACAATTTGCGATTGAGTTCGGGATATTTTTCGTCGGTTTTTGCCGGAAAATACTGCGCCATAAGGCTTACATAGATACTCTTGTCGAATGAAGAGAGCCAATCCAAAACGCGTTTGGTGTCCTCCACGTGTCCAGGAAGTACCAAGTGTCGGACTATGATGCCGCGCCTAACGTAGCCTTCGCCGTCGAACTCGTCGTTTGGTTGTTGACGTCGCATTTCCTCTATTGCTGCCGTTGCAACGGAAAAATAGTTTGAAGCGGCGGCAAAATTTTGCGACAACTCCGCCGAACAAAATTTCAAATCCGGCAAGTACACGTCCACCAAGCCTTGCAAAAGTTTTAGCGCCTCAACTTTTTCGTAGCCACCGCTGTTATATACGACGGGGATTGAAAGCCCCTGCTCTTTAGCAATTTTTATTGCCGAAGCCACTTGCGGAACGAATTGCGCGGCAGTTACCAAATTTACGTTGGCAACTCCAAAGCCTTGCAGATGCAACATCAAATACGCAAGTTGCTCGTCGGAAACCTCCGTTCCGTGCGGCTTTACCGTGATATCGAAATTTTGACAAAATCGACAGCCCAAATTGCAACCCGCAAAGAAAATCGTGCCGCTGCCTTTTGTTCCGCTTATGCAGGGTTCTTCCCACATGTGCGGTGCTGCGCGGCTGACAACGGCCTTTTTGCCGACTTTGCAAAAGCCTTGCTCAATTTGCCTATCCACGTTGCAATTTCTGGGACAAAGATTACATTTCATAAGCCAATATCATAGCACCGTACGCGCACGATGACAAGTCCTTTTAACGAAAATTTACGCAACAGTTGCATATTCGGCACGTTTTATTTACCGTTCGCCTGCGAAATTGTTCGATACGCCTCGGCAATACGCGCAATTACCTCCGGATGAGTGAAAGTGTTGTGATAGACAACCGTCGTTTCTCGAATCATGCTGACGTTTTCCACAGGCAAAGCGACGAGAGAATGTTTGGCAACTTCCTTTAGGCAAACGCTGTTGGCAAGCACCGACACTCCGATGTTCTTTTTTATCAAATTTTTTATAGTTGCAACGCTGTCCACTTCTATGCCGATATCGAAAGAATCGATGGATTCCCCTATCGACGACAAAGTTGCCTCGAACTTTTGACGAGTGGACGACGACGGTAAACGCAAAATGAGGTGTTGACGTTTTAGTTGCGCCAAAGTTACAGCCGATTGGTTGGCAAGCGGGTTGTCCGGCGACATTACGCACAGCAAGTAGT
>CAKRAM010000016.1 GCA_934294965.1 uncultured Clostridia bacterium | reverse complement strand
TTTCGGGGCAATCCGAGTGGCTGATAAAAATCTTTTTGTCGTAGTCGGCGCCGTTTTCTATGTGTGCGCAAACCTCCGCAAGAGTGTACTTTATTGCTTTCTTTTTGCCTAAAGTTTTGGCGTACGCAATAATTTTGCCGTCGTAGTTCAGGTGCATTATGGGGCAAATTCCGAACAGCGTTCCGAACAATGCCGCCGGACCGGAAACGCGTCCGCTTCGCTTAAAGTAGGATAGGTCGGTAGAGAAAAACTGGTGGTGAACTCTGCGTGCGTTCATATTCAGCCAAGCGTAAATTTCTTCTATGCTTTTGCCTTGGTCGCGCATATCCAACGCGTCGTCCACAATAAGTCCGTATCCTGCCGAACTGCACGTGGAGTCCACAACGTAAAACTTGCGGTCGGGATATTTGCCCGCAAGTGCTTTTTGCGCCAAAAACGCGTTGGCAACCGATTGGGACATTCCGCTGCCGAACGCAATGTGCAGCACGTCGCCCTTTTCAAGCAATTGTTCAAAGTATTCCGTGTATGCCGCTTGGCAAATAAGCGACGTGGTGGGGCGTTTGGTTTTAAGCACTTGATAAAACGCGTCCAAATGCTCCTTTGACGTGTCCATATCGTCAACGTGTTCTTCGCCGTCCACAAAGTAACTATAACTTAAAGTGGTGCAGTTGCGTGCGTGTATGTATTCCCCGGGGAGATCGATTGTGGATTCGCAACTTACAGTAAACATATTTTTTTTCCTCCATATTTTTGGCTACGGCATTGCATGAGCATATGTACGTATGCGCATATGCGCTGCGGCGTTTGATTTTGGAAGCAGCCTCGCGCGATTTTCACTCATACGCTTGCCTTTTCGGTGCCACTTGCCTTGATGTCGGCAATAATAACTGTTGCCTTACGCGTCGGACAATTCCTCAAACGCTTATCGCTTGCCCTTTGTTTGCCCTCAATTTGCCATAAGCAAAGGCTCGCTCGGTTTTTTTGCTCAAATTGCTTCGTAATTCGGTCGAGCGGATTTCGTTTGTTGCCTAATTAGAGCGATATGCCGCATGCCGTCTGTGTTTCTTTGCCCGTATTATATAGCGGCACGTGCAAAAAGTTTACCTACCGTTTGATAAAATCTCTCTACGGTTTTTTCTTGTAGAAGTAGAGTAGAATTTGCAAATTCTACCGTCGGTAGAGTGGACAATTAAGCTCTGTTTAATATGCTTGCCATAAAATATTCAAAATGGTATAATGATTTTAACGGGTAACGGTGGAAGGTTAAAGTCGGTTGCGCCTATTATGGACAACGGCGTTTTGCTCAAAGCTCTTGCAGTGCAACTCGTGCAGGCGTTTGCTCGTCAAACGGTTTGCAATATTGCCACCCCTTGTATCGGAGAAACGATAATGGAAGATTTGAAAAAAACAATAGCCGAAAATTTGGTTTCGCTTCGCAAAAGCGCGTCGCTAACCCAGCAGGAACTTGCCGAAAAACTCAACTATTCGGACAAGGCAGTCAGCAAATGGGAACGTGGCGAAAGCATACCGGATATAGTGGTTCTAAAACAAATTGCCGATTTGTACGGCGTAAAGGTGGACGACTTTTTGTGCGAACACAAGGAAGAAAAACTTGCCGCCGCTCCCAAAAAGATTGTCGCTTCCAAACATTTGCTCATCACGCTGTTGTCCGTAGGGTTGGTGTTTTTGATTGCAACCGTCGTTATGGTGGTGTGGCTGCTTGTAGATCCGTCCGCCAAAAACGTAGACAAGTACTGCTATATTACGGCTTTGCCCGTGGCTGCAATCGTCGCAATTGTGTTTTGCGCCCTGTGGGGCAAAATGTGGATGACGATGAGCGCCGTTTCCGTGCTTGTGTGGACGTCCTGCCTGCTCCTTAACGTGTTGCTCCCGATGAAGTCCTCGTGGCTTATCTATCTCATCGGCGCGGCACTGCAACTGCTGGTAGTGTTGTGGTTTTTGCTTCGCTACGTAACGTTCCGTGGCAAAATTCACTTCAAGGGGTTCGATAAGTAACCGTTCAAACAGTTAATTTTGCTCGATAGTATAATGGCGGCTATCAACAATGTCGTAAAAAATAGTGAAATTATCAAAAAAACAGCGCCGTCTCGGTTATCAGAGGCGGCGCGTTGCGTTACATTTTATTAAGTTTGTTTATCAAAACTTGCCCTTGCAATCGGGATATTTTTGCAAAAACGTATAAGCCAAAACAACCGACTGAAAAATCGGCTTGTTTTGCGTAGCGTTCGGATGCAGGCTTAGCGAAGCGGAATGGTGTCCAAATATACGATGTCGTCGCGTTTTGCGGCGTCGCCTTCGGCAAGAACGAATGCTTTTTTGCAGATGATTCCGCCTGCCATGGTAACCAGTTCTTCCAAACCTTTAAGGCTGTTGCCGGTGGAAACAACGTCGTCGATTATGCCCACTTTTTTGCCTCCCATAAGGTCGGCGTCAAACTTGCTTATGTAAAGTTTTTGTTCTTTGCCCGTGGTGATGCTGGACTTAATCGTAACTTCCAATCCGTCTTGCATGTAAAGTTTTTTGGACTTGCGAGCCACTGCGTAAAATTTGTGTCTTAATTCGCGCGCGATGACGTGTGTAAGTTGCAAGCCTTTGCTTTCGGCGGTAAGAAGCACGTCGCAATCGGCAACCATTTTTGCCAATTCCTTTCCGCAATGTTCGGTCATTTCCACGTTGCCGTGCAAATTGAAAAATGCAATTCTAATTCCGCTGGGGAGGGGAATTATCGGCAATTGAGCTTCGTATCCGTGTAGGTCCACTTTGTAAAAATCCATAGTCTTCTCTCCGATAATCTACGCGCATTTGCACAAAAACATACGCGCTCGATTGTCAAACAATTATTGCGTGGGAACGTTTTCCCACGCAACGATATGTATGTTAGCACGTTTGTTTGCCGTTGTCAACCCCGAGCCGCAAATTTGCCGAGGCAAATTTTGTAAATACTTTTGTTTCGGCGGAAAACGCCTCTTGCCTTGCTTAAAAAAGTCTGCAGGGCGCGTCCTCATTTGACAAGTGTGCCAAGTGGGATATATAATGCCGTTATGAAGTTATCCTACGTTGTCCCTGTCGGTTTTTGCGGCACGGTTGCCGATTTTTTTGCCGACATGGGATTTTCCACAACGCAAATACAACGGTTCAAGTACGGCGGAAGTATATGCGTAAACGGTGTTCCGGTAACGGTTAGGCAGTTTTTGCAAGTCGGCGACAGGTTGGATTTGTTTTGGCAAAGCGCTTCGCCGTCAGTAGTTCCGTCCGACGTGCCTGCCGACGTCCTGTTTGCCGACGAGTACTTGTACGTTGCAAACAAGCCCTATGGCATTGCCGTCCATCCGGATAGGGCGCACAAAACCGACACTTTGGGAAATCGATTGGCGGCGCGGTTCGGACAGGATTTCCGTTTGCACGTGGTAACTCGGCTGGACAAAACCACAAGCGGTTTGGTTTTGGGTGCCTTGGACGAAATTACGGCAAAACTGCTCTCCGACGCGCAACAAAGCGGAAAAATCCGTAAAACGTACTATGCGCTCGTCGAGGGGGAACTCATCGGTTGCGGCAAAATAGAGTTGCCTCTTTTGCGTTTGGACGATAAAAACAAAACCGTTGCGGACGCAGGTGGCAAACCGTCGGTAAGCGAGTATTTTGCGCAAAAGTCTTTCGGCGGAGTAACCTTGGTAAAACTTATTCCCCACACGGGGCGGACGCACCAACTGCGAGCGCACCTGTCGGCGATAGGGCATCCGATTGTCGGCGACGTTTTGTACGGAGCAAAGCCAAACAAGCGCGTGTGCTTGCACTGCGCCGAGTTGCAACTGACTCACCCGTATACGGAAAAACCCCTGAACTTTTTCATCCCTGCCGATTTTGACGATTGCATTGTCGGCAATTGACCTTCCGTCGCTTGCCTTGCGCCGCGCGATATGATAAAATAAAACAATATTCTTTGCGAGGTAACGGTCTGTGTTTCGTTCTTGCTATCAACTGTTTGCCGAGCGTGCCTACAAACGCGCCGACGTTATATTTTACGGGCATAAAACTCCCGTGCCGACGTTGCTTAACAACATTGATGCGTTGGCTGCAAGTTTTTCCGATATGGGATTGACTGTCGGCGACGTGGTTACGCTGTATTTGCCCACTTGTCCGCAAGCAATTGCTGCTTTTTACGCGTGCAGCAAATGTGGTTTGATTGCCAACGTGGTGCATCCGTTAACTCCTCTCGGCAAGTTGAAGGCAAATTTGCAGGCAACAAAATCCAAAGTTTTGCTGTTTTACGACGCATTGGTAAAGGACGAGCGCGCGCTTGCGGATTTTGAGCAAATTTTGGTGCGCTGTTCCGTTGCCGACTACGTGTCGCTGCGCAAACCGCTGTACAAGTTGTATTCCTCCGTAAGCGGCAGGCGTTTGAGCGCAAAAAAGTGCCTTACGTACGCAAAACTTGTGGCAAACAAGTCCGTAACGGAAGACGTAGGCAACGCCGATTTGCCCGTTTGCTATATGCATAGCGGCGGCACGAGCGGAGAACCTAAAACGGTGGTGCTGCCCAATCGCGCGTTCAACGATTTGGCTCTTTCCATGGTGAAACGATACGATTTGCCCGTCGAGTGCGGCGAGTACAGTTTGGTAACGCTTCCCGTGTTCCATGCATATGGGCTTTGCGCGGCTATTCATGCGCCGCTGGTGATGGGTTTCGGGCTTATACTGGTGCCTAAATTCGGCGCAAAACGCGTGGACGGGTGCATACGTCGGTACAACGCAACGTTTTGGACAACCGTCCCCGTTATGCTAAAAAAGATGCTTGCCTGCAAGCGTTTCTGCGGCAAACATCTACGTAAAGTTAAAGTTATTTGGTGCGGCGGCGATGCCGTCGACGAAAGTTTGGTAAAGTCGGTAAACGAGCATTTTGTCCGTTTCGGCGGCACGGCTCGCGTTATGCGCGGTTATGGTCTAACCGAAACTTGCGGCGTGTGCGTTGTAAACACGTACGGGTTTAACAAAACAAACACTTGCGGAATGCCACTGCCCGGTTGCAGCGTGCAAATTGTCGGCGAAAACGGCAACGTGTTGCCTGTGGGGCAAAAGGGGGAAATCGTCGTTTCGTCGGTGGGCGCAATGAGCGGCTACTTGGGCGGCGAAAACACCGCAAACGGCAAAATTGCCACGGGCGACATCGGCTTTTTGGATGCCGACGGCTATTTGACGGTGGTGGACCGCAAAAAACGTATGGTAAAAATTGCCGCCGTCAACGTTTTTCCGTCCGAGGTGGAAAAAGTTATTTTGTCGCTTCCGCAAATCGACGAGGCGTGCGTCGTTCCCGTTTCGGTGGACGGTAAAACCTACTTAAAGGCGTACGTAACACTGCGTAGCGGCGCGGATAACTTCAACACTTCGCTTGTGACGGAAATTTGCAGTCAAAAACTTATCAAATATGCCGTTCCGAACTTTGTGGAAGTGCTTCCGCAAATGCCGCGGACAAAAATCGGCAAAGTGGACGTTAAGGCGCTTCAAAACAAAAAGTGAACATATGCGCATATGCGCATGTTTTGTAGTGGCAAAACGCTTTCGTTCAAAGCAGTCGGTTGCGGTGCATGCGAGTTTGTTGTATCGGCGCACAAGCAAAGTGAAAATTCATAAATAATCAAGCAGAACACGGCGCGTTGTTTCAATGCCACGGCTTTGGGCAGCGCAAGTGTCGCAGAGTTGTCATTTGTGGCGTACTGTTTTTCAATGCAAAAAAAACAGGTTTTTGACGTTTGCAAATCTGCAGACTTGTCGATAGCATTTGCATCAATCAACAAGCCCGTAAATATTTTACAAATCTATCGCAAATCTTCACAAAAACCGTTCAATTCGGTTGACAACCGACCTTACTATTCGTATAATAGAAAGGCTGTGAATAATTCGGCAGTGTATTTTAAGCTCTGCATTGTCTAAACCGCACTCCACTGGCGGTAATTGTTCAACCGTGAACAGCACTCAATCTTAAATATCAGGAGAAACACATTATGGTAAAGACTTTTATGGCCAAAAAAGAAGCCGTTGAAAGAAAATGGTATGTGGTAGATGCCGCCGGCAAACCGCTCGGTCGCGTTGCCAGCCAAGTTGCGGCAATCCTTCGCGGTAAAAACAAGCCCACCTTCACACCGCACGTAGATACAGGCGATTTCGTCATCGTTATCAACTGTGACAAAGTGGTACTCACCGGCAACAAACTTACGCAAAAAATGTATGTTCGCCGTTCTCCCAGACCGGGCCACTTGAAGCAAACTCAATACGCAAAGCTTATGGCAGAGCGCAGCGATTTTGCAATGATGAAAGCGGTAAAAGGCATGCTTCCTCACAACAGTTTGGGCAGAAAGATGCTCACAAAGTTGCGCGTATATAAGGGAGCGGAACACAAGCACGAAGCTCAACAGCCCGAAGTGCTGGTGCTCGAGTAGGAGGTAACGAACAATGGCAAAAGCTACATCTAAGAAAAAGGTTCAATTTTGGGCTACGGGAAGACGTAAAAAGTCTATTGCAAGAGTAAGAGTTATCCCCGGCGGAACAGGCAACATCACAATCAACAAACGTTCCATCGACGAATATTTCGGTTTGGACACGCTTAAGTACATCGTTCGTCAACCCATGATGGTTACGGAAAGCCTTGGTAAGTACGACGTAGAAGTAAACGTAGTCGGCGGCGGCTACACCGGTCAAGCCGGCGCAATCCGTCACGGCATTGCTCGCGCGCTCGTTCTTGCAGGCGAGGACAAAGCAATCATCAAAAAGAACGGTTTCCTTACCCGCGATCCTCGTATGAAGGAAAGAAAGAAGTACGGCTTGAAGAAAGCACGTAAATCTCCTCAATTCTCCAAGAGATAATCGCTTCGGGATTTCACTTAACTTTCAACAAAAAACGGACTGTGCGGCAGTTTTGCCTCACGGTCCTTTTTTTACACAAAAATTGTTTTTATTTTGATTTTGTATTTTTGCATTGATAATGTTTTATTTAACAAGTTCCATGTCGCCAGCCGCTGCTTCCAAAATGTCATCCTGACCGGCATAGCCGGTTTCGCAGGTTCGTATGTAAAATTTGTGGCAGTTTGCAGGTTTAGACAGTGCAACGCTTGAGTGTGTTTCTTTGATGTTTTTGCTGACTAAATACCGCCACACAGGTTTCCCAAATGTCATGTTGAGCGCAGCGAAGCGCAGTCGAAACATCCCCGGGAACGGACACATTGTGAACTTCGGCAGTGTGTTG
>CAKRAM010000015.1 GCA_934294965.1 uncultured Clostridia bacterium | reverse complement strand
TGAGCCTCTCAGGAGCGTGTCGGTAGGCAAATAAACCGCCAACCGACAGCCCCGAGGGGCTTTTCGTTTGCCTTTGGCAAGATAGCCTAACACACTCCTTTCTCACGTCAAGAACCTTTCGCGGCATAAAACCGTCTGCAACTGCTACGGATAAAGCGATACGAACACACCCATACGAACCCCGAAAAGACTGAAACAACGGCGCGCCGACAAATAAAAAACGCAGATAAACCTGAATTTTTGCAAAAGAAAAACCTAAACCAAACACTTTCGTATTCGATTTAGGTTTTGATTGGCGGAGAGAACAGGATTTGAACCTGCGGAGGCTGTTAACCTCGCACGCTTTCCAAGCGTGTGCCTTAAACCGCTCGACCATCTCTCCAATCGGTGCAAAAAATTCTTGCCCAAATAGGATAGCAAATTTTGAAAAAATAGTCAACGATTATTGAATATTTTTCTAAAATTAGTTTGCAACTGTATAGTTTAATGTTTTGGGCGAAGGAGCGCTTCGCCATTTTCTTCGGCTTGCTTTGCCGGTTGTTAAAAATTTTGGTTAGCTTAGGGTTTGAACGCAAGTCGGTTGACGCGCGCCGTTGTGTATCAGAACGTGTTTGCAGATAACAAAATGCTCCGAAAAGTGTTGGCTCGTTTTGGATTAAATTGCAAAACTTCCGCTAGCGTTAAAATGCAAGCGTGCTATGCGCCGGCGCCCTCACGCATCCCGCATTACAGCCACTTGGCGCGCGAGATTTCCTTTTTTGCTGCCGTTTCCAGTCGTTCGTCGGAGCAGGGCAGCGGCACTTTCATAGCTGAAACGTCCAACAGCACGAATTTCGGCTGGTTATTTTTGAATATTACCACACAGCCGTTTTCTTCGGCTTGTTTTGCCACTTGTGAAAAATTTTGGTTGGCTTCGGTCATGGATACGATTTGGTTGCTGTCTATCATCATAGTGCGGATGTCTCCTTGTTGTGTAGTGTGCGCCGGCATAAATTTCGGTTGCGGTGTGTAGTTGATATAATACCGGAAGCCATGCCTGAAATGGTGCGAGGCATATCAAGCAAAAACTAACGATTTTATACACATGGAGGGCAAACGATAGTTTTTTAGCGCTCGTAAGTGTTTGAAAGATTTTGCCGACAGGCAAAAGATTACATCTTATAGAATACTTCACCTCGCCTTTATTGCAAACGCATACGTGCGGCGGTGTGAAAATTTGATTGTTTGACGTTGTGCCGGTAACGTTTGTAAGTGGTAATTTTAATGCGCTGTGGCTAGGCATGGCTTGCTTTGATACGCTGGCGGATAACGTCGAAGTTTTAAGCGTATTATATACAAGCGTTTGTTTTCGTAAGCGGTGCAAGCGAATTTAATCGGAATACTTAAAATCCGTCGTGTTAACCGCAAAAGCCGTTCGTCGTCCGATTTGTTGCGCGAATATGCATCTGTCGCGCATGGTTGGTTTATATTGTGCGTTTAAGACCCTCAATTTGGGTTTGCGCACGCATTGAGTTTGTTCAAAAGCAAATATTGCGGCGAATAATTACATCCGCCGCAATACGTTTTTAAGCGATAAGCGTTACGCCAATCTTATGTCGTTTTCCGGATCGAACACGGAAACAGCGTCGAGATCAAGCACGATTTTGACTTCCGTTTTGTCAAAGTCGGCAGGAACTGCAACATTGATTGTTTTTGTAACCGTTTCGGTTTTGGGTTGACCTTTTTGCGGGTTAAGCACGGCTTGTTCTACTTCCACATTGCATACGGCAAACTTTTCCGTTCCGTAGTCGGCAACGCTTGCCACGGTTGCACCCATTCCCTCGTCCGCCAATTTTGCGGAATACGGATCGAATTTCAAGTTGAGGGGTTTGCCCGGCGCTTTGTGGTCGCTTGCCAGCACGCGTTGATAAATCGTTTCCGGGCAGGCAAAGCGGTAGTTGCAAATATCCAAGTAGTAAGCAAATTCCTTAACGACTTTCATCTTTCCGTTAACTTCCTTTTCTACCGATTGTTTTTCTCTTTGCAATTTTGCCGTCAGTTCGTTTTCTGTCGAAAGTTCTTTTATTACGCATTCGCCGTTTTGTTCAAAGGAGATGAGTTTGCAGTCGATGGCTATGCCGGTGGGCTTTCCGATTTGTATTTGTTCGTCGGTTGCGATTGCAAACAGCATTCTGTCGGCGCATTGCAAGTGGATAAGTCTTGTTCCGTTTACGTTTTCTTCCTCCACGGGCACGGCTTTTATGCTTCCGCCAAACGAAATGGCTTTTATAGGTACGGAAACTTTGTACGCTCCGTCGGTTGCGGCAATTGCCGAAGGCAAAGCCATGTCGGAATCCACAACATGAAGAACGCCTTTTTTAACTTCTCCGTCCAAAACGATTTTTTCCGGGATGCGCGGTGCAATGTTGACTTCGGTTTGAGCGTCGAATACGCGCAAATGCTCCAATCCCATGGAAATTTCTATAACCGAGCCGATTTCGTATTCCGTTCCGGCAAGTGCTTTTATGATTATACGAGTGGGCGTTTCGCCTACGACGTCTTCGTTGTCGAGGTTAAGGTCGGCAAAAATTTGACATTCCGTTCCCAGTTCTTCCAAGTGCGTTACGCGGCAACGAGTTTTGTAGGGGTAGTGGTTGGGATCGTCGGATATGTGTTCGGCGCGGATGCCCATTACCACGCGTTCTTCGCCGTTGAGGTACCTGCGGTCGGCTTTGTTAAAGAAGCGTTCAGGCACATCCAAATCCACTTCGGTGTTATCGAACTTCACGTTGACCTTGTCGCCTTTTAATGTAAGTCTGCCGTCAAAGAAGTTCATTTGCGGCGTTCCGATAAATCCCGCAACGAATTTGTTTGCAGGGAAGCGGTACAGGTTGCGCGGTGTGTCGATTTGTTGAACGAAACCGTCTTTCATGACCACGATTCGCGTACCCATCGTCATTGCTTCCACTTGGTCGTGGGTTACGTAGATAAACGTCGTTTGCAGTTTGTGGTGCAGTTTGGAAATTTCCGAACGCATTGCCGTGCGGAGTTTTGCGTCCAAGTTGGAAAGGGGTTCGTCCAAAAGGAATACTTTGGGTTCGCGAACGATTGCGCGTCCCAGAGCCACACGTTGGCGTTGTCCGCCGGAAAGTTCCTTGGGCTTGCGTTGAAGGTATTCCGTAATACCCAAAATTTCCGCCGCTTCGGTAACTTTGCGTTGGATTTCTTCCTTGGGAAGACGGCGCAGTTTAAGTCCGAACGCCATATTGTCGTAAACGGTCATATGCGGGTACAAAGCATAGTTTTGGAAAACCATTGCGATGTCGCGGTCTTTTGGTTCCATGTCGTTTACAAGTTGGTCGCCGATGTACAGTTCGCCTGCGGTAATTTCTTCCAAACCTGCAATCATACGCAAAGTGGTGGATTTTCCGCAACCGGAAGGGCCGACGAATACGATAAATTCCTTGTCCTCGATATCCATACAAAAGTCGTTCACGGCTTTAACTCCGCCCGGATAGACTTTGTAGATGTGGTTTAGTTTCAAGCTTGCCATAGTTTTTCCTCCGTCGCGGTTATATGTTGTTTGCCTGCGCATACGGCGGTAGAGCGTGTGCCTTGCCGAAAAGATTGTTTGTTCGGCATTTGCGCGATACGCGTTTATTATACATTTTTGAAAAGTGCGATGTCAATACCTTTTGAAAAATTGGCGCAAACAAAATATAGGATAAATTTATCCTAGACAAACAACTAGTTCATTTTGATAATTATAACATAATTGCAACCGTCGTTTTTGCAGCGGAAATACAGGGCGGTAATCATTCGACGCGCACGGCAAACCGCGTGGGTAAAACCGTAGGAATTGCGTGATATTTGCAGTAAGCACTCGGGCGTTTTTCAACAGATAGGTAACGTTTAACCATGCATAAGAAGAGGTAAATTTACGCAAAACGATTGTCGTTGCGCAAAGTCGAGCCGCAAGTCTTAATGTCGGGTAAGCGTTGAATAATGAAAAAATCGCTGTGCAATATATTTCAATCTTGCATTGACAAAACATTGCCGTTATGCGAAAATTTACATATACGTTGCGGCAAAAATCTAATGACCTTGGCAAAGGAATTTTGCCTGCAACAAAAAAAACACACGGAGGATAATAGTTATGGCAAAAAGAAAGTCAAAGAAAAGCAGGATCAGTCTGGTAATATTGTTGGTATCCGTGCTGCTGTCCGTTTTGGCAATATGCACGTTGTTTATGCCCATGCTCAAAACCGTATCCACTACTTTTGGCGGAGCATCGCTCACGGGCGCGGAAATAATTGAGGTGGCATTTGCAAGTGAAGCAAATTCCGATATGACTTTGCAACAAATATCTTTGCTGACAATGAAGCAATCCGACGATAACGGTTTTGTTGCGGTAGTGTATTGCTGGGCATATTTTATCGGAATCATCGCAGCGGGCGTAGTTGTAGTGTTTGCGGTTCTTAAACTTATTGGTATCAAGTTGGATATTTTGGGCGTAATCGGCGGAGCGGCTTTGGTCGTTTTGGCGTTGATAGTGTTCATTTTCTCTTTTATCGTTGCCGGCAAGTTTGCTTTGGAATGGACCGCCGCAGTGGGAAGTTATCTTGCTTTTGCCGCAATTCTCGGCGGAGCAACCGCAGTGTACGGTGCCAAAAAGTAGTTGTGGGATAATATCGAAAGTTTTGTTCAAAAGTGTTCCAAGCGCAGCAAGCAAAACCGACGCGTATTTAGCAGTGATGCGGAAGCGTATTGGCAACTTAAAATTTGATTTGCTCAAATTTTAACATCGCACACGGCTTACAAAATTTAATATTTGCAAAAAAAAGCGGTTCCGTAGGCATTTTGCTTGCAGAACCGTTTTTGTTTGTAAGATTTGATTGTCGGACGGTTTGTCCGAGCAAATTTAGCGTATTTTGTCTATATATTTTTTGAGTTTTTCCACGTTTTTGGCTTTGTCGATGGTTCTGCCGATGTAGCGGTTTGCGTAGTCTTCGCAAAGCGAAACCAACGACGGTTCGCAAATGCAAAAGATTGCCGACGGCGGATATGCGGTTGCAAGTATCGCTCCTACGTTTTCCTTTACGTTCAGCATCACTCCGTCTACGGATTTGCGAGTCAGCACCACGTTGTACCCGGGATATTTTTCCATCATTTCCAAAATATGGTTCAGGTGGGAAATAAATTCTTCCTTGGTATAATATGTCGCTTCACCGAACATATCGCTCATCGCAACGGCAACTTTACCTGCCGCAACTCTCTTTGCCGTTGGCAAATACAAAACCTCGGTAATTTGTTTTCCGCATTCCAATGCGTCCAAGGCACATTTGCGCAGGTCGTAGTAAATTTTCAAAAACTCGGCGCCGCGATCACCCGTTCTGCGCGTTACAGAATCGGCGGTGTGTTCGGGCATCGTTATCATCGACGGAGTACAGCTGACTGTGGAAAAGTTTTCGGGAGCAAGGCAGTACGCACGCATTTCCTGCTCGTAGCCTTCGCGTTTGTCCTTGCGGAAAACTTTAAGCAGAGGCGTGCATAGTTCCATATAACGTTCAAATTCTTTTTCCAAAATTTCGGTTGCGCGTTTTTCGCAAACCCAAATGTTAAGCGATTCTTCCGTGTGGTCTTTTATCGAGGAGGAAACGAACGCCGAACCGTTTTTGGCAACCATAAGCGTGCGGTGATACAGTCCGTCGCGCGGCTTCGGGTAGTAGAACGGATTCACTTTGCCGGTCATATAAAGCGGCATCCAATTGTGTATTGCCTCGGTAAGTTCGGACATGCCTTTGGTTACGGTGTGTATAACGGTAATTTTGCCTCCGGTGGATATAAACTGCGCAAGCATAGAGTTCCACTTTTTCATAAAAAGCGGATCTTCGTTGGACCAAGCAAAGTCCTCGTCGGAGTAAATCAGCAGTTCGGTCGGCTCCGGAGCGGAACAAAGATCGCGCAAAAATTCTATCACGCCGTTGCGTTTGCCTTCGTTCCCGTAAAAGAAGGTCGCCTTGTCCTTTGTGGGACAAAACGGTTTAACTACAACGTGATAGCCTGCCTGTTTGGTGCTGAACGCGGCAACGTCGCACATCAAAAATTCCACCGGATCATATTCCGTTGCGTCGGAATCTTTCATCAGCCAATTTTCGATTAGTTGTTGCACTTCGTTTTTGTCCGAAGGTAACATGCCGTCGTCGCAAACCAATTCTCCGATAATTTTGCGTTGAAAGTCGTCGGTAAGATTGTTGGCAAAATATTCGGCGATCGGGCGGATGAATGGTTGACTTTTGGGAAGTCCGCGTTTTCCCGCGCGTATTCTTCCGATGTAGGACGAGTCAAAAAAGACCACGTTGCCGAGCGTCGTGTTGCCCGTGTCTGTGATTTTCATCAAAAGATCAAGTTTGTTTGCAATCATAATAATCCTCTGTATAAATAGTGCTTCACAAAGCGATTGTTTTTAGTGTTAACAACTGTGGGTTTTTGTATCCGCGGCGACGCTTGCCGTGCATCGGTCAAAACAGCGCAACTACCATATTCTTTACTATGGTTTTCATTTCCGAGTAGTTCAGGTACGAGTGCTTGTCGTAGATGTACTCGTGGGCAAAGGACTGAATCGCGTTCATTGCCAAGTGAATTTTTTCTTTAAGGTTTTCGGCGCTTTCTCCTACCGAAGTAAGTTTGCAAAACAAACTGTCGGTAATGTTGTCCTCCAGGCGCAAAAATTCGTCGTTTACGTCCTTGTCGCTTACGGCAAGTGCGTGCAACGTGTTGTGCATGTGGCAGTTGTCCGTGTGGATTTGTATCGTCGTATCCAAAAAGTCGGCCACAAGTTTGTCGTAGTCGACGGGCGAATTTATCTCGTCGATGATTTTTGCAAACGGCTTTTGAACGTTGTCCACGTATATTTTCAAAACGTGCAAAAGAATATCTCTTTTGTCGGAAAAATAGCTGTACAGTATCCCGGTAGAAACGCCCGCGCGCTTGGCGATAAGCGGCGTGCTTGCGGCGTGATAGCCAACTTCGGCAAAAACTTCGTAACCGGTTTGTATAATTTTGTTTTTCTTTTCGTTGGAACGCTCTTGTTGAGGTTGGCGAATGGTTTTGGTTTTCATTTTAACTCTTGTTTGCCGTGCTAAAAAGCAATTTTGACTTTCACGGCAGTGTTATCGGC
>CAKRAM010000014.1 GCA_934294965.1 uncultured Clostridia bacterium | reverse complement strand
ATTCCGGAGCTTGAGGACAATGAGGAAACACCTGAAGCGGTTCTTATCAGACAACTTGAAGAATACAAAGTCTTTAAGGAAATCGTCGGAGAGTTGAAAGAGCAGGAAAACGTGGACAGGTTTTATCGTGAGCCGGACAAAAGCGTAGGCAAATCCGTTTCGGTAATCAAAGATACGTTAACGGTTGAAGGTTTTATTGAAGCGTTTAACAAATTTTTGTTGAAATTGGAAGTCAAATCGCAAGCAGAAAACGTTTCGCGTGCGATTGCAAGGGAGAGTTTTTCCGTTCCGCAAAAAATCGCACTCATTAAGGAAATTTTGCATACCGAAAAATCTTTCAAGTTTACCGATTTGTTTTCGCCGGACGCTTCCAAAAATGAAATTGTTACCACGTTTATCGCCATGTTGGAACTGTTGAAATTGCAGGTGATAAAGGTTAGTCAAAATGGTTTGTTCGATTATGTGGTGATTATGCTCAATTAGGATAATCCTGAAAAATTACAAAATATCGACGTTGCGGTAGGAGAAGAATATGAGTCTTTTGAGTAATAAACTGGAATCTATTTTATTCGTTTCCGGTAAGGAAGTGGAAGAGGCTTTTATAAAGGAAAAATTGGAAGTATCCGACAAAGAGTATGAACAGGCAGTTGCCGAACTCAAAGAAAAGTTCAGCGGAGAAAGCGGAATCAACTTGATGCGCTTCAACAAAAAATTGCAATTTTGTTCTAACCCTGCCTATGCAAAAGACGTAGAAGCGGTGCTGAATCCGATAAAGGAAAAGGAACTTACCAACGCGATGTTGGAAACGTTGGCAATCATAGCCTACAAACAACCCGTAACAAGATTGGAAATTGAAGAAATTCGTAGTGTGGATTGCACTTATTCGGTTCAAAACCTCATGAGGCTAGGTGTTGTGCAGGTGGTGGGGCGCAAGGAAACTATCGGTAAACCCTTGCTTTTTGGCACAACCGACGACTTCTTGAAACGGTTCTCCATCAGTGACGTTACCGACCTTCCCGACTATGAAACATTGCTCGGCAAACTTCAACAAATTGCAAATTCCTCCACAAACACAACTACGGTGGAAAAACCGATGTTTGACAAGGTTGAGGAAGTTCCGGATTTTTTGCAAGGTGAAGACGTGCAAAAGGTGGAATAAAACAAAACTGCGTGTATCCGATAGGGTACACGTTTTTTTGTGGAAAATCGGGAGTTTAATACACGAGTCGAAGTTGGCGGTTGAAGCAAGTCAACCGTTGAGCTTTTGTGTATGGAGTTATATTGTAAAATGATTTGTTTCGCTATATTTGTAACTAGCGATGGTTGCTATGATATAAGTGGTGCTCACAAAATATCATATTTGAAGCGCTAAATTTACGGGCAAGGATACATTGTTTTGTGATATGTTAAGTGATTTGTTGTTTGTGCAGTGTCTGGTTGTGAGAGAATGTTTTTTAGATCGAATTGTCAATAAACTGCCAGGTGTGTGCCACTGTATTTAACTAGTGAAGTCGTTGGGCAGGGCAGATTATTGTTTGCACAAACAATTATTTCAGCACCACAATCAAATTGTTTCTATTATGATTGTTGTTTGCCCGTTTTGTTGTCGTATAATACAAAGATAACATAATAATATCAAACATTGCTTGTTTTGGCGTTATTGTGATATATTATTACACGCATAGTATGCAATTTTGGCTTCTTCTGCGCTTTGCCGTCTAATTTGCGGCATTGTTTCGATACGGTAAGATTTTGTATCTTTGTAAAAATCTCTTGGTATTTGTTAAAAAGTGTAAGTTTGTTGGTGCAGTTATGCTGTGTGCATGTTTTCATCGTGATGATGAGACAATGAAGAAAAATTAAGGTTGTAGCAAAACTTTTGCAGTGTAAGTCGGATACGTTTAACTATTTCCCAAACGTGTTTTTATTCATCGACTGCGCGCTGCTTGTCTATGTTGATGCTCCATTTAATTGTTTCTGGTTTGTGCTTGTACCGTTAGTTTGCGTGATGTGATTTGATATTCTTCAAGTATAATTTCGTAAAAGTCGCCAATACTAGCAGTAATGGTTGCGGCGGTTGTGTTTTTGATTGTATTCACGTTGGCATTTTTGCCGATTAGAATTAGAATTTGCGGTTCGATAGTTCCAAAACTTCTTCAAGTCGGCGTTTGTGCAAAATTGTTCGGGCTGTCGGTCTTTGCCGAAAAGATTACTGCAAAAATCGGCAAATTGGTATGTGTCGGAACGATCGACGTAGAGTTTTCTTTTGCCGATTTCGATCCCTCGGCTGGCATTGCCTTGTACAAATGTGTTACGTTGGACGAGTTGCGCTTGTGTGCTTGTGTGAACTATGCAACCGTTTCGCCTGTGGTTATGGTTTCGGCATTATCATTTTTACGTACGGCGATTGCCGTGTTTTCGCATTTTGCCGCGCTGGGAGTGTCGTTCAAGGAAAGTCAGTCGCAAGGAAACAACTATCTTGTTTTCGACTTGCTCATGCGGTTAAGCGTTGGCGAATTGTTGATTTGTTTAATAAAGGAAGGTATCAAAAAATGGTTGAAAACTCGCAAATAGGTGAAATTGTTGAAACCGCAATAAATAACTTGGGCAAATTTGCCGAGGTCAACACAATTATCGGCAAGCCGCTTGTGACGTTGGACGGCACAACAATTTTGCCCGTTTCGCAAATCACTTTTGCCTTTATGGCCGGTGGCGGTGAATACGGCAATAAAAACGTAAAGAAAATCAGCGGAGTGGAATCCAATTTTGCAGGCGGTTCGGGCGGCGGTGCCAGCCTTACGCCCGTCGGCTTTTTGGTGATTGACAAAAGCGGCGTTCACATGATAGAGTCGAGCAGTTCGTCCGTTTTGGACAAAATTCTGCAAATTGCCAAAGACGTTGTGGGTAGCAACAAATGAGGATAAGTTTAACAAAGTCTATCGTTGCCGTTTTGCTTATTGTCTTGGCATTATTTAGCTTTGTCGGCGCTAGCGCATTTGCTCAATGCGGCGACTATTCTACCGCCGCTGTAAAAACGCCCGGCGATGAATCTACGTCGGCAAAAGCGGCGGTGGTTATGGAGCGCAATTCGGGTAGAATTTTGTATCAAAAAAATCCTAACGAGCGTTTGCCTATGGCAAGCACTACCAAAATTGCAACTGCCATCACCGTACTTAATATGTGCGATGTATCGGAAGTCGTTGTTGTGCCTAAAGCCGCATGCGGAGTGGAAGGCTCGTCGGTGTACCTAAAGGAAGGCGAGCATCTTACCGTAAAAGAACTGCTCTTGGGACTGATGCTTCGTAGCGGTAACGATTGTGCGGTTGCGCTTGCATTGCATGCATCGGGCAGTGTGGAAAAGTTTGCCGAACAAATGAACGCGCTTGCATGCAGTTTGGGGTGTGAGAATACGCACTTTGTAAATCCTCACGGGCTGCATTCCGAAAATCATTTCACGTCGGCTACGGATTTGGCAAAAATCACTTGCTATGCGCTCAAAAATCCAATTTTCGCCGAAATTGTCGGCACAAAAGTTGCAAAAATTGCCAACGAATTTGGCAAAAGTTCAAGAATTTTGCTTAATAAAAATAAACTATTGAAGCGCAACAAGTGTTTTGACGGCGTAAAAACAGGATACACAAAGGCTGCGGGTAGATGTTTTGTGGGCAGCATGACCGCAGGCGATATGCAAGTTGTTTGCGTTGTGCTTAATTGCGCTCCGATGTTCCAAGATGCCGAGCGGCTGCTTGTGTCGGCGTCCGAACGATACAAGTTGCAATGCGTTGTTCCTCTCGGAAAAGTTGCAAACGGCGCCGGCGGTTACTACGTTGCAGAAAAATCCTTCTACTACCCCGTTTGTAGTGGTGAAACGCTTACAAAAAGCATTTGCTATTCGTGCAATGGGGCATATTATCAAGTAAAATTGAACGGCACTGTGTTAGCGTCTGTTCCGTTGCGTTTTGTTCGTCAAAAGCAGCGTTAAGGTGCGCAAGTGGACAAAATTTGAGTGCTTCGTAACAGAAAAGATAATTTTATTGCAAGAGTCTTATATTCCGTTGCCGATCCTTGGTGTTTATACGTGTTTTTGTTACGCACTTTTGATCGTTTATGGTAGATAGTGGCGCAAAATTGAAGCAAGTCGAACTTATTGTTTGGCTTGTTTTTGCATGTTTAGCACGCGATTTACCAAATCGAGTGTAAAATGCTGCATATTTCATGTACGCAATTTTGATTGTTATTGTGCTTTGCAAAGTTTCAGTGTTGCAAGGCTTTGTGTAATAATTTAGCGTGCAATTGGTTGTTTGAATTGAGTTTTTACTCGGATTTGTGTGATTGCCAATTGTTCGCAGGCAGAAGGGTAGTATTCGACTAACGTGTTTGTAAATTTTCAACCTGCCGCATTTGCATTTATGCTTGCAAAATTCATATTGCTTATATGCTGATTTTGTGTTAAATTTGTACCATGGTTTTGTGTTTGATTGGCATTGCAAAAAGCATTTAAGTTATTCTTTGCTTATTATTGGTATAATTTGGCTTTCGATTTTGCACCTATGCGTTCGCGTTGCTTTGAAATGCTTGATTTTTTTCGCATAACAAGTTAGTATAGATAGATAAAGTATGATACTTGCGGTTTTGCGTTATCCGATTTTTGTTCTTGCGGTAAAGGACTGTCCGTTTTGTTGCCTTGTTGCTCTTGCCGGAACCGTTGATCGTAACGACTGTCGACGTAGTTTTGTTCGGATTTTTGCTTGCCGGTCGGCGTGGGGCGCAATGTTGCATAAATTTAGAGGAATAACAAATGACTAGACTTAACAAATATCTTGCCGATTGCGGAGTGGGTAGCCGTCGCGAGTGCGACAATCTTATCCGCGACGGTCGCGTTAAAATCAACGATAGAGTGGCAACTCTCGGAAGTTTTGTTTCCGACGGCGACAAAATCAGCGTGGACGGAAAAAGAGTTGCAAACAAACCTAAAAATTGCTACGTTTTGCTTAATAAGCCGAAAGGTTGTGTTACAACCGTAAAGGACGATCGCGGAAGAAAAACCGTAATGGATTTTGTCGACGTCAAAGCAAGGCTGTTCCCTGTGGGCAGGTTGGATTACGACACCGAGGGATTGCTGATTTTGACTAACGACGGCGATTTGGCAAACCGTTTAACTCATCCTAGCAGTGAAATCGGCAAAACCTACGTTGCTCGTATTTCAGGAGAACTTTCCGAAGCCGAGCGCGCCAAAATGGAGAAAGGCGTGCTTGTGGACGGCGTGATGACGGCAAAAGCGCGTGTAAAAATTTTGGAAAAGGATGTTCATCACACTCGTTGCGAAATCACAATTCACGAAGGGCGCAATCATCAGGTCAAAAAGATGTTTGAGGCCGTCGGAAAAGAAGTGGAATTTTTGAAGCGTATCGCAATCGGCGATTTACGTTTGGGAGGATTGAAACGCGGTCAATATCGCTTTTTGAAAGACGAAGAAGTGGACTATCTCAAAAACTTGTAAACAGCGTGCTGCCAAATTTGAGTAATTTCAACAAGGCAAGCACAATTACTAAAACCAAATAGAGATTTGAACTTCCGTGCTTTGTATGACCAAAAACAAGAATTGCATTTGGTATAATCCTGTTTTACGGCGGGGCAACGTGTATCGAGAAGCGTTTTTTGCTTTTCCTTGGCAGCACGCAAGAGGAACGAATCTGAACTAACTAGGTAGTAG
>CAKRAM010000013.1 GCA_934294965.1 uncultured Clostridia bacterium | reverse complement strand
TATCATTCCTCCGAACGGCATTGCGGCACAAACTCAGATTACCGACATATTGTACCCAAAAAACAAGCGTTTGTCAACGATAGCGTAACAACAGCGTTTGAACCGTTTTGCCGCCCAAACGGCGATTTGCGCTACGTTAAGCACCTACAAGGTGCGTTTGCCGTTTGCGTATTTGTTGTGGCGTCGTTGCTATTATTGGCAATTTATGCTTGAAATATATCTCGGTTTGTGGTATCATAACATTCGTGAAAATATTGCAATATTGCAAACAGAGGTCGATATGAACAACTTTATCACGATAGAGGGTTGCGACGGCGTCGGCAAAACGCACCAAACGAAGCGGCTCAAAGAATATTGTCAAGCGCACGGATACGACAACATCGTGTTCACTCGCGAGCCGGGCGGAAGCGCCGTAGCCGAGCAAATACGAAAAATCATTTTGAACGCAAACAACGGCGAAATGGACGACATGTGCGAAGCGTTTTTGTTTGCAGCCTCTCGTATTCAGCATTTGCACGATATTGTCAAGCCCGCGCTTGCCAAAGGTAAAATCGTGTTTTGTGACAGGTACGTTCATTCGTCGTACGCATATCAAGGTGTTGCGCGTGGTTTGGGATACGAAAAAATCGTCAGCCTAAACAAACTTGCCGTGGGCGAGTATATGCCGCAGTTCACGATATTTTTGGATTTATCGCCGGAAAGAGCGTTTTTGCGCAAGGGTGGTGCGGATAAAACCGACCGCATGGAAAACGTGGATTTTGTCTTTCATCAAAAGGTGTACGAGGGATATTTGCGCGTAATTGCCGAGCATCCGGAAGATTTTGTCGTAATCGATGCATCCGGCACGGCGGACGAAACGCATCAAAAAATAATCGACGCTTTGCGCAAAAAAGGAATTTTACAATGAGCGCGCAGTCCACTGTGAGAAAAACGCTATTCGAGTTGTTTTCCAAAAGCAAAGCGGGGCACGGCTATATTATCGTCGGCGAAAAAAAGCGTTTGGAAAATTTGTTGTACGATTGCGCCCTCGTTGCAATGTGCGATAAACTCGGCTGCGAAAAGTGCGACGTTTGCAAAAAGGTTTTATCTCGCGAACATCAGGACGTAATTTTGCTCCCGCAGGACAGAACCAAAAACAAATTGTCGGTTGCGGATATCGGCTACTTGGTGGATGAAAGCTACAAACGCCCCGTCGATAGCGGCAAATCTCGCGTATTTTTGCTGGACGCGTCCGATTCGGTTTCAGGTGTAGCCGCCGAAGCTTGGCAAAACAAGTTGCTAAAAACGTTGGAAGAACCGCTTACGGGTGTGTATATTTTCATCGGCGTAACAGATGCCGAAGCGTTGCTGCCTACCGTCCGCTCGCGCTGTCAGGTGATAAAAGAAGACACTCTTTGCGAGCAAACGATTGCGTCCAAACTTGCCGAAACCGGTTTCGACTCCAAAAGTTGTCAAATTGCGGCGGCTCTTTGCGGCGGAAGTTTGGCTGCGGCGGAGCGTATTGTCGTCAACAGACAGGTGTACTCGGCTGCCGAAGTTGCGCTGGATACGGCAAAAAATCTGGCGTCCACAAAAACTGCGCTAAAGTTTGCATCCGCAATGCTTTCGGTGAAGGAAAATCTTGCCGATTGCCTAAATTTTTACGTTCGGTTGCTTGCCGAAAGCATTTACTATCGGCTGGCTCCGTCCTTGTGCGTTTTGCCCGCTCTAAAGGCCGACGTGCAGCGCATATGCGCAAACTATTCGCTTCAAGCGGCGGAAGTTTGCATAGAACTGATTTGTAAAGCCAAAAAGGATTTGGATGACGGCTCTAATGCCGTTCAAACGGTGGACAGGCTTTTGGCTTCGATTTTGGAGGTTAAATACAGATGTCGATTATAGTAGGCATTCAATTCCGCTCGGGCGGAAAAACATATTACTTCGATCCTAACGGTATCGAATTTGTAAAAGGCGAAGGCGCCATTGTGGAAACGACTCGCGGCACGGAATACGGCAGCGTTGTTATTGCCAATCGCGACGTAAGCCAAAACGAAATCGTTGGCGAACTTAAAAGCGTGGTGCGCAAAGCCACGGAAAAGGACTTGGCGCAACACATCGCCCTAAACGAAAAACGCAAAAAAGCCATTCGAGAAGCGCAGGAACTTGCCGATAAACACAAGTTGGACATGAAAATCGTCGATGTGGATTTCTACTTCGACAACAGCAAGGTTGTGTTTTTCTTCACTGCGGACAATCGTGTGGACTTCCGCGAATTGGTAAAAGACTTGGCTTCGACCTATCGCATGCGCATAGAACTTCGTCAAATAGGCATACGCGACGAATGCAAAATGAAAGGCGGTTTGGGACCTTGCGGCAGACCTTGTTGTTGCAGTGCCTATATGACGGATTTCCAACGCGTATCCATCAAAATGGCAAAAAATCAGGGCTTGTCGCTCAATCCTACCAAAATTTCCGGCTTGTGTGACAGGTTGATGTGCTGTTTGAAATTTGAAGACGACTACTACGCCGAAACACTGAAATTCTTGCCCAAGCTCAATTCGGAAATAGAAACTCCGGCAGGCAAAGGCAAGGTGGAAAGCGTAGACGTGCTTCGCCTTACGGTAACGGTGCGCATAACCAACTCGCAGGACGAAACCGAAGTTAAAACGTTCACGCTTGCCGAACTGGGCATAGAACCGGTCTACACGAAAAGTTGCAATGGCTGCACCGGTGGCGATTGCGGCAATTGCGGCGACTCGAATTCCGACGGCAACGCTGAAAATCAGGATAAATAATGCAGTACGTAATCAAAGATAACACGGCGGTAATTCGGCTGGATATAGGTGAAGAACTGATTGCCTCATTGTTGGAATTTGCACAAAAAGAGGGCATAACCTGTGCGCAAGTGAGCGGCATTGGCGCATCGGACGATTTTTCGGTCGGTTTGTTCGATTTTTCCACAAAAACCTATGCAGGGAAG
The DNA here is from genome assembly GCA_934294965.1 of uncultured Clostridia bacterium. GTDB lineage: Bacteria > Bacillota > Clostridia > Christensenellales > CAG-314 > Fimimonas. Next base: position 1,176 of record CAKRAM010000013.1, on the reverse strand, counting down.
GATTTTCGGCAATCGGCGGAAATCACGTCGATTTGCGGCAACCTTTCGGTAAAGGACGGCGAGCCTTACGCCCATTTGCACGCCAACTTCGGCTTACAAGGCGGCAGCGTTGTCGGCGGACACCTCACCAAGGCGGTTATATCGGTCACGTGTGAGTTGTTCGTGACGTTTTTAGGCGTAACCGCCGACCGTAAGTACGACCAAAACATCGGCATAAATTTGATGGAGTTCAACAAATAATGAAGTATTTTATCGTAACGGATATTCACGGTTCGGCATATTGGGCGCAACGCGCTGTGGACAAGTTTGCCCAAGTTCAAGCCGACGTAATGGTGCTTTTGGGCGACGTGTACAATCACGGTCCGCGCAATCCATTCCCCGCGGAGTACGCTCCGCAACAGGTGGCAAAAATCTTGTCCGCCGCTCACGACAAACTGATTGTTGTAAAGGGCAATTGCGACAGCGAAGTGGACCAAATGATATCATCCTTCACTTTTGTGGGCGACGACGTTGTGTTTTGCGGCGGAAGGCGGTTCTATTTTACCCACGGGCACGTCTACAACAAGGACAATTTGCCTCATTTGGCGGCAGGCGACGCGTTATTTTACGGGCATTTTCACAAAAGTGAAATCACCGTGCAAAACGGCGTGGTTTGCGTAAACGTAGGCAGTCCGTCCCTTCCCAAGGACGGCAAAACGGCGTACTGCGTTGCAAGCGAAAACTCAATAGATATTTTCGACTTCGACGACGCGCCTATATGTTCGCATAAATTCAATTTGTAACAAAACAAGGCAACGCATTTACTAAAAGGAAAAACTATGTCAAAATTCGATTTAGAAAAACAACTAAAACCGTATAGCCTAAAGCTTCCTTTCAACAAAACGGTGCTTGCCGTGTCCAATCCGCCCGTGCATGTTTTGTGGCGGTGCTGCAACGATCGTGCCGTAAAGGTCAGCCGCGTAACTCTGCCCGTCACCGATGGGGAAATTGCCGTGGATTTGTTCTCGGACAAAGCAAACGGCTGGGGCAACCGCATTTTGTTCTATTGTCACGGCGGCGGTTTCGGCTTGGATGCTTCCCCTCAACACAAAAAAATCGCTTTCGAGTTTGCAAAAAACGGCTATTTGGTTGTGCTTCCGCATTATAGGTTGATGCCCAAATATCGCTATCCTACCG
>CAKRAM010000012.1 GCA_934294965.1 uncultured Clostridia bacterium | reverse complement strand
TCATCACCATGCCGCCAACGTCCACAAAACCGCAATGGTTTGCCACCACCACGTACGGAGGCCTTATTTTTGCCAAAGAGCCGTCGGAAACGAGCTTGACCTTTTTGGTGAAGTATCTTTTTCCGTACAATCCGCGAGCCAAAGCCATAAGCGTTTTGTTTGCCAATATCGGATGTTTTCTTTTTGCCATAACTTTTCCCCTGCGTTGCCCGATTTTGCCACACCCCTTTTGCCGAGCGGCATTGCGAGCAATTTTGCACTACTTAAATATTATGTAAACTGTACGAAGTTAAATTTTGAAGCAAGTTCAAAACTTGCCAAATATTTGCGGCTTTGTTGCAAAAACTAACGTTTTTGCATTCTAAAAATCGTCAGTTTCCCTTGAAAATGCGCTTCGCGCACTTTCAGATGAAACTTGTTATATTATAACAACAAAACGCAAGTAGGTCAATGCCTTGCAAGATATTTTCCATCAAACACGTTTATGCCGCAAACAAAAAAAACGAGGCAGCCGATTTGGCAACCTCGCAATGTTATTTACTTTTTTCGATGAACAAAACGTCGTCTTGACTTATGTATCCGTGATCTTCCGCCCATTTGCGGATGTATTCGTCGGTTTTGTAGTATTCCAACAGCGCCTTATTTTCCTGAACTTTGTCGCCGCCTTCTTTTACCAACTGTTCCAACTTTGCTATGCGGGGTTTCAGCGTTGCGTATTGTGTCAGTTCCGTCAACAGAACGAGCAACAGTACTACAATCAGCAGAATTGCAACCACCGTCAATATTGCCGACCATTTTTTGTAAAACAACTTTTCCATCGTTCGCCTCCGCTAACCTTATTGTTAGCAAAGTATACAACGACGAGGACAATTTGTCAAGCGTAGACTTGAACAAAATTGCCGAAACCGCAATACCGAGCGCAAGCGCCGCTATCGTGTAGAGCCGAAACGAGCCGTCACTTGCAAACACAAACAACACCGCCACCGACGAAAGCCCAAAGGCGCAAAAGAACAAATCGCACAAAAATGTGGCAAGTTTTCTGCGAAATAGCGGCTGCAAAAACATGTAGACAGCCGAAAGAAGTACACCTGCGGAAAAGAAAATGGCAAATATGCCTAGCGCCATCATCTGAAAAGCCCTTTTATGCCACCGCCCGAACGATAAGTTGCCGACGTCAGTTCCTTAACTTCCAGCGTGACCGTGCCGCTTTCCTTGTCCAGCGCAACCAAATTGAGCGACGAGCCTTTTATCACCAGCGATTTGCCCTCCAATTTGAAGCGCGCTTCGCGGTCGGTGATTTCCTCCACTTTTGCCACTCCGCCGACGATCAACACCGCGCCGTCGAACTTCAAACAATGACTTTTTGCCATACCACACCCCACCTATTTGCTGGAATAGTATATTGTGAATATCAATGAAATATGACGACTTGTTCCAACCAAACGTGCAACGTAGGCAACGCCTGTTTCCGTTGGTTCGCCGCCGAAGGGCGGTTCCATAGGTTCGTGTGCAAGGTTGGCAAACGGCTTATGACAATATGCAACGCAAAGTCTATTTATCAACAAGGAACAAGCGTAGAATACGAACCTGCGAAACCGGCTATGCCGGCGCACTCGACTGCGAACATGCCGAATCGACTTGGCGGCGGGAGGGCGAAGTATCGGATGAACGTTTGATTGCTTTACACGGCGCGGTTTTTGTGGTATACTGCTCGTCGGTTGAAAGTATGCCGCTTGGACGGCAAATATCGCAAAAACAGGAGGCGCGGTTATGTGGAACTTGCTGGCGTTTGCCGACACAGGCACAACGGACGATACTACCGAAAACGTGATTAACATTTGGAACGACATAAAGAACTTTTTTACCAGCAACTACTGGAACATTTTGCTTTTTGCAATTGTGTTGCTGGGCGGAATTATTGTAGTCAAGGTTCTTATGATGGTTATCCGCAAGATTTTTGCCAAAACCAAAATGGAAAAAATTGCGCAATCGTTTTTGTGCAAAACGATAAACTTTGGACTATCGCTCATACTTATTTTGATACTTTGCTCCATGATGGGCATACCCGTAAGCGGACTTGTGACTGCGTTATCGGCTATCGTACTTGCAATAGGCATGGCATTGCAAAGCAACATATCCAACTTGGCAAACGGAATAATTATTGTTTCCAGTCACCTTTTCCAAAAGGGCGACTACGTTAAAATCGGCGATGTGGAAGGTAGCGTGCTGAATATCAACTTTATGTTTACCACGCTCACCACAACCGACAACAAGCGTGTGATTTTGCCCAACAACAAGGTGGTTTCCGACGCGGTGATAAACTACGGAGCAAACCCCACAAGGCGTGTGGACTTTACGTTTTCCGTTGCATACGAAAGCGACGTGGAACAGGTTAAAAAAATCGTTACCGATTCTATGCTCAGTTGCGGTTTGGTAAAAACCGATCCTGCGCCGTTTTGCAGACTTAAAGTTTTGGGCTCCAGCAGTTTGGACTTTTTTGCCAATTGCTGGTGCGACAACAGCGACTACTGGACTGTTTACTACTACGTAACCGAAACCGTGTTTAACGAATTTAAGCGCGTGGGAATTACCGTCCCGTACGCTCAAACCGAAATTCGTTTGCGCACGGACGAAGTGACCATGCCGGTTACAGGCGAAGGCTTGCCCGAACGTGTGGAGAAAGTTGAGCCGAAAGAAAAAGAACCCGATTTGATTACAAAATTTGTGAACATGGGCAAAGACAAAGAAGATTTGAGGTAATTTGCCTACAAATACAAAAGTGACCGAACTCACACATTGTGAATTCTGTCACTTTTTTTTGATATTTGGAGTTGTTTCATTCCGTCATTTCGGGAGAATAGACAACTTTGCCGTTTTCGTCAATTTTTATATAGTCGGGCGCTTTGTAATCTGCCAATTCCATTTTGTATACATCGAGGCAGTACTTTTCCGGTTTCTGCGCCCAATCTTCTCCGATTGATTTGCGAAACAATTTTCCTTTTAACGTCATAATTTCACCTCCTTAAATTGTGTTTCCGTGGTGAAACCGTTATGCCGAACAAGCCTGCCGATTATGTATAAATATGCACTACTTCGTGCCGAACAAGCGGTCGCCGGCATCGCCCAAACCGGGCAAAATGTAACTATTTTCGTTAAGTTCGCGGTCGCAAACGGCACAATAGATTTGTACGTCCGGATGGGCGTTGTGAAGAGCCTCGATACCTTCCGGGGCGGCGATGATGTGCATGCATTTGATATTGTGCGCACCCTTGGATTTGAGCAAATCCACTGCGGCAATGGCGCTACCGCCGGTTGCCAACATGGGATCCAAAACTACGCAAATTTTGTTTTCCAAATCGGGCGGAAGTTTGCAGTAGTACTCCTGCGGCTGACAGGTGGTTTCGTCCCTGTACATGCCGATGTGACCGACTTTTGCCGACGGAAACAACGTGTGAACGCCGTTTACCATGCCCAATCCGGCGCGAAGAATCGGCACGATCACCACCGTGTTTTCGGCAATGATTTTTTGAGTGGTCACTTCCAGCGGGGTTTCGACTTGCACCTCGACTGTGGGCAAATCCTTAAAAGCCTCGTAGGTGATTAGCGTGGAAATTTCCTCTACCAACTCTCTGAACATTTTGGTGTTGGTGGATTTATCGCGCAGTTTGGCTACTTTGTGTGAGATGAGCGGATGCTCGATGATGATTACGTTATCCATAAGTCCCTCCGATTTGTTTATACCATCATTTGTCCGTTTACTTTCCCTTGTTACGTCTATTTGTATATTATCCTTCCGCAATGCTCGCAGCGCATATAACTTTTACCCTGCATTTGTGCGTCGATAACCGCTTTGGGCATTTCCATACGACAACCGCCGCATCTGCACTCGTCCAAAAGCGGAACGAACACCGGATACACCTGCCCGTCGGAAATTTTTTGATATTTTTCAAACAAGGACGGATCGATAGCCTTTTTTAGCATTGCCTGACGACATTTGATGTCGTTGACTTTGGGTTTGACTTCCGCCGCCGCCTTATTGAATTCATCGTTGCATTTGTTGTAGCCGGCAACGATTTTGGGAAGTTTGGCGTTCAGTTCGTCGAACAAACGAGAGATTTCTTCACCGTCGTGCAAGATACGTTTGATGTCCTTTTCCACCGCCGCAAGCAACTCCGTTTGCTCGGCAAGTTTTTTGGACATATAACTGAGTTCGTCGTCGTCCTGAATTCCGTTGATTTCCTTGTTGTACTCCTCTACGATTGCGTTGATTTTTGCCAAACTTTGCGTAGTTTGCGCCAATTGCGCTTTAAGTTCGCCGGCTTTGGCTTCCATTTTTACAAGTTTATCTTCACATTCCTGCTTAAGCCCTTTGTATTGCTTACGTTTGATAAAAAACTCATTTTTACGCAATTCTTTTTCGATGCGATTGAGTTCGCCGTCCAAAGATTGATATTCCAACATTTCACTTTGTATCATTGTTGTTCCTCCCTGATTCGTTTGGCAACGGCAAGCGTTTTGGCAAGTATGTTTGCCACGGCTAAATCGTTGCAACGAGTTAGTATTTGTTGATATTTTGCTATTTCCGCGTCCAAAAAGTCTACAAAATCCGTTGTAGGCTCGGTCAAATTGGTAAGCCCGAACTGAATTTCGTCATCACTTAAAGCCCAACCGCCTGCACATTTTTCGGCAACGATAAGGTCGTAGAACTTCACGTCGCAAAACTTTTGGTCGAAAATAATTTTGTAGTCGGTTTGCAAATACTTACGCACGTCCGTTTGATTTCTCATCGGTTGCAAAACCAACGTTTGCGGCAAATGCTTTGCCTTGGTCAAAACCGAGATCGTTTCCAAACCGCCCATACCGGCAATAACGGCACAATCGACAACTTCGTCCCCCAAACCGTCTTGGCAGACGAACTTTGCGTTATCCCGAAAGTCCGTCGGACAGTTAACCTTTGCCTTGCGCAAACTTTCGGCGGAAATATCCGAAAACACCACAAAGTTTGCCAGTCCTTTTTCCAGTGCGGCAATGCCGACATAACCGTGATCGCACCCTACGTCGGCAAGCGTTTGACACTTGGGGACAGCCGCTATTATTTTGGAAAAACGCTTTGCTCCCATTAGTCCAAATAGTCGCGAAGTTTGCGCGACTTGGTGGGATTGCGAAGCTTGCGCAACGCTTTTGCTTCAATTTGACGAATACGCTCACGCGTTACGTTAAATTCCTTGCCGACTTCTTCCAACGTGCGTTGTTTGCCGTCGTCCAAACCGTATCTTAGGCGAATAACCTTTTCTTCACGAGGGGTAAGTTTGTGCAAAGACGCGATTAGTTGTTCGCGCAGCATCGTTTGAGCCGCCATATCGCTGGGCGCAATGGTTTTTGTATCCTCGATAAAGTCCATAAGGTGGCTGTCTTCTTCCTCGCCGATGGGCGTTTCCAAACTGACGGGATCCTGCGCGATTTTTTGAATTTCCACCACTTTTTCGGCGGGGATACCCATATATTCGCCAATTTCTTCCGGAGTAGGCTCTCTGCCCAATTCCTGCAACAGGGCGCGTTGTGCGCGAACCTGACGGTTGATTGTTTCCACCATATGTACGGGGATACGAATCGTGCGAGCCTGATCGGCAATGGCACGAACGATTGCCTGACGAATCCACCAAGTGGCGTACGTGCTGAACTTGAAGCCCTTGGTATAGTCGAATTTGGCAACGGCTTTCATAAGTCCCAAGTTACCTTCTTGAATCAAATCCAAAAACAGCATGCCTCTACCAACGTAACGCTTGGCAACCGATACAACCAAACGAAGGTTGGCTTCCGACAAACGACGTTTTGCGTCCTCGTCGCCTTCCAGCATACGCTTTGCCAACGCGACTTCCTCCTCGGCTGACAAAAGAGGCACTTTGCCGATATCTTTGAGGTACATCTTTACCGGATCGTCCACCGCCACGTCGCCGATGGATTTGTACAATGCGCGATTGTCCTTTTCGAACGAATCGACGATTTTGATTCCGTTGTTTTCCAAATACTTGTACAATTCGGCATTTTGTTCCGGGGTGATGTCGGTTTTTTCCAGTTTTGCCTCCAATTCCTCGTAAGTGACGGTGTCGTTGCCGCTTTCCTTAATTTCTTTGAGCATGTTTTGCAAATACTCTTGGTTTACTTCCATTTTATCTCCTTTTAACTTATGTTCACAAGTATTCGTGCATATTTATGCATTGATTTTTGAGGTGATTTCCGCAAGCGCCGATAGTAAATCCGTGCGCTCCGGGTGCTGTTTGATTTCGGCAAGAAGGTCATTGCGCTGCTGCTTTAACCTTTGCACCTCGATAAGTTTTTTGCACTCGGCGTAGCACGCTTTGTTGATTGCCTGCTTTTTGGGACTGAGGTCTATGCCGAGCACCGCGTTATACTCGGCTTTGGACGCATCCGGACAAACTGTGTAGATCATGTCCGCCGAGGGTATTTCTCCCTTTTTATACGACTGCTGCAAGTAGTCGAACAGTTGCTTCAAAAATGGCGTTTCGCATATCGGCATTTCATCCCAAGAGGCGTAACTTTCACCTGCAAGCAAGCAAGCCGCCACAAAGTATTTTGCCTTTATTTCCGCCGTTTCCGGCGCAGAAGGTTGCTGCTCGGTTGGCTTTTGAGCGGCTTCCTCCTCGGCAACGGCAATGCCGGCAAGTTTCCTACGAAGAAAATCTTCGGAATAGCCGGTTTTTAGCGATACGGCTTTGACGTACTGCGCCTGACGAACGTCGTCCAACTGTTTTAGCATGGATATTGCGCCGTTTACGTACTTTGGCAAATACTCGTTGCGTTTTACCGCATCCGCCGTATCCAACGGGAACGCCTCGTCCAGCAATTCTAGTTTGTAGTCCGGAAGGGGCAACGCCTGCTCTATAAGTTTTTCAAACGCTTGCGCGCCGTACTGTTGTATGTATTCGTCCGGATCCATATTTTCCGGAACGGACATAACCTTGACTTCCAGCCCGGCTTTATCCAAAATGTCCATACCTCGAACGGTGGCTTTTTGCCCTGCGGCGTCGCCGTCGTAACAAACGTAAATTTGACTTGTTAGCCTGGAAAGCCACTTGGCTTGGTTTTGCGTTAGGCTTGTCCCCATAGACGCGACCGCACGCCTGAAACCTGCCTGAT
>CAKRAM010000011.1 GCA_934294965.1 uncultured Clostridia bacterium | reverse complement strand
CATTGCGTCGCGAATATAATCCCACAAGGATTTGTGAGAGATGCTTTCGGTAGCCACAACATCAACGGTTTTTACGATGTTGCCGTTTTCGTCCACAAGTGCCGCTTCGCCAACCTTTTGCCCCTTTTCTATCGGCGCCGAAACGCAATCGGGCAAGTTTAGTTCCACAGTATAATTTGCGCTGTTGCCTTTGTGAGCAAACACGTTCAAACTGCCGCCAGCAACAACCGAAAGAGAACTCTGCTTGCCGCCGCGGACCGGCAATCTTTCGATTGCGGAATCGGGGGTAAAATAGCACTTGTTCTCGTAGTTTGCAAAACCGTAGTTGAACAACGAACTGACTTCCGCAAACCTTGTTTTACTGTCCGGCGCGCCGATTACAACCGCAATCACTCGAGTGTTTCCTCGTTTTGCGGTTGCCGCCAAACAATGCTTTGCTTCGCAGGTATAACCGGTTTTACCGCCGTCGCAACCGTCGTAGAAGCGAACAAGTTTGTTGGTGTTGGTCATCCCCGTAACCCTACCGGACGGATGAACGAAATCTTGCATCCATATACCCGCACAGGAAAAATACTGCTCGTTGCGAATAAGTTCGGAAAACATTTTTGCAACGTCCGCGGCGCAGGAATATTGACTTACGGCAGGCAACCCGGTACAGTTTTCAAAATGCGTTGCGACCAGCCCAAGTTCGGAAGCGCGAGCGTTCATGCAAGAAACGAAATTTTCCACACTACCGCCGATATGCTCTGCCATGGCAACACAACTGTCGTTTGCCGAACAAACGATTATGGACTTTATCAGCTCATCGGCTTTATAAACCGAATTTGCATCCAAAAAGACTTGCGAACCGCCCATAGAAGCGGCACGCTCGGAAGCGGTCACGTCGTCGGACAATGAAATTTTACCTTGTTTTACCGCATCGTAAATGCAAAGCAAAGTCATAATTTTTGTCATACTTGCAATAGGTCGTTTTTCAGTCGGATTTTTTTGCGAAAGTATATTTCCGTTTTCGTCGGCAAGCACCACGGCTATACTTTTGTAGCCGTCACACGCTTCGCCGCAAGCAAAAGTCGGTATCAAAACGGATATTAGTAATGCCGATAAAACGACAAAAGTAAACGCTTTTTTCATATGGCACACTCCAAAATTTTAGTTTTGGATAGTATTTGCAACAATTTACAAAATATACCGCAAAACAAACCGACAACCGCCTACGACAACTGCGCTATTCAAAGAGTTACCAAACAGGAACAAAATAACAGCTAAAACCATAGTATTTATCCGCAATTTATGAAATTCCACAAATATTGCGCAGTTATAACATAATCGGCGTAATAATACCACAATTTGGCAATTTATAATATACTATGTCTGTAATATTATTCCATATTGTGATTTGAAAATCGAGAACGCGATACAAATAGTGAACCAAAATCAAGAGTGCCACCGCGCTATAAACGTGCAATTTTGCAGGCTAATATAACGCGCAACCTTGTGCGACAACACCACCACTCTTGGCAAAATTGCTTACGATTATAAATCAAAATCGCTTACGATTATAAATATAGATACAAGTAAAATAACGCTCAAGCACTCCTCTACTGCGCGCAATTTACAAAGTCCAATGAGCAAACTGAACACAAACAATATCGAACAAACAGCAAAAGCAAGCATGCAATCAAATTTGCCAGATAAAAACCCAATTCATTTCTAAAACAAAAAAGGCGATGCAATTATGCAAAGCCACAATTTGACATATTTGTTTGACTGTATCTTGTGTTTTTATAAACTATTTTCCTCCAAACGTAATCCGAGTTATAGCCAAACAGTCTTGTTGCAAACCGGTATGCACCTTCGCCCTGCCACTAATCAAGTTTTCTACAATCAATGTTTAAGGGTGAAAATAGCGTTAAATACACCGCGTCAGGCAACTCATACTACATGCAATAAACTTGCCAGATACAAATCCGCTTCATTACCAAATACATGGAGGTATTGCAATTACGCAAGACAACACCAAAATATTTTTGATGTTTTTTTGTTATTTATTTGAGCGCACTTTTGCACCGAAAAAATAAGAGTTTCTTTGTAAACAATCACCGTACTGCAAACAAGCGCGAACGATAAACATCACTCCGCCACAAAAAAAGCGGCAATGCAATTATACAAAACCGCAATGAAATCTCTCAAAAAAACCTCGTTGACACAAAAGCATACTTGCAGCATAATTTGCCAAAGGCGCGGACAATATCGAAACAAAGAACAAATTGCCTTCCCCACCACTGCAAAAAATAAGCGGCAATGCAATTTGCAAAGCCGCAATTTTGTATATTTGTTTGAAATTATCTTGTGATTCTTTCCCAAACGGATTTTCCGCCGGAGGACAAACCGAGTTGCTCGCGAACGGTGTCGGCAATGGTATCGAACCCATCCAAAGTGCCGAGGTCGGTGGGAACAACGTCGCAACCGTAAACCAGCAACGGAGTGTACTCTCTCGTGTGGTCGGTGTGTTGTTTATGAGTTGGATCGCAACCGTGATCGCCTGTGATATAAAGCACATCGTCGTGCTTCAAAAGCTTAATAAGTTCGGCAATTTTGCCGTCGATTTCTTCCAACGCTTCTGCATATCCGTAAACGTCCCTACGATGTCCGAACTTCATATCGGTATCGACCAGGTTTACAAACACAAGTCCGTCAAAATTTTCTTTGGCTACGTCTAACGTAACGTTCAAACCGTTGAGGTTACTTGTGGTGTGAATGCTGCGCGTTATGCCCTTTCCGTTGAAAATGTACTCAATTTTCCCAACCGCCACGGACTGCATTCCAGCATCCTTAACGTCGTCCAAAACCGTTTTTCCGGGAGGATCCAATGAATAGTCCTTACGTTCAGCCGTGCGGACAAACGGATATTCTCCCGCAAACGGACGGGCAATAATTCTACCTACACCGTACTTCCCGACGCAAAGGTTACGAGCCACTTCACACATGTGATAAAGTTCTTCTATCGAGTACTTGTCCATATGGACGGCAATTTGAAAAACGCTGTCCGCCGAAGTGTACACAATGGGATAGCCGGTGCGCAAATGTTCTTCGCCATAGTCACGAATAACGTCCGTGCCGCTATACGGCTTGTTACACAGTACTTTTGTGCCTATTTCCGCTTCAAATTTAGAAATTAGTTCCTTGGGGAAACCGTTTGGGAAAGTCGGCAAAAATTCCTTGGTGATTTGTCCTGCCATTTCCCAATGACCGACCGTTGTATCTTTACCCTTGGATAGTTCTTTCAGGCGTGCATATGCGCCGATCGGCATGCGATCGTCATTGTACGTACCCTCGATGTTATAAAGACCGAGATCGGCAAGCGTAGGAACGTTAAGATCGTAGGTTGCGCGAATATTTTTTAGTGTATTTGCGCCAAAATCGTTATACTTTTTACAATCGGGCATTGCGCCGATTCCAAAACCGTCTATAACAATGATAAAAGCTCTCATAATCTAACCTCATAAATAAGCCCAAAATCGACTTGTGGAAAAAGGCTTTTACGAATATATTATACCAAAAAAATAACAAATTAACAATCAAATTGAGGCTGTTACAGGACGTAAAATCAAAAATAACAGCAACAATTTTAAGATTACTTCCGCAGCAAGCATCAAATACGCGTTTTTTGCCGTTTCTAAAGCATCGGCAAGCAGGCAATTTGCCGTTTGACGGCATGACAAATCGAATGCGGCAACAAAAAATATCGCCAGTTGCACCAATGCAAAAAGCAACAAATATAATACACAAAACACAGCCGAGATTTGCGCAATAGCAGCAAGTATTCCACCCCAATATAGCGCGCCGACAAACAAAGCGACTGCCCTTAGCAGTGCGCAAAACTTTATGCAGGAAAACGTTATGGCAGCGGCAAAAATCAGCGCGGAAAAAATTTCGACAAACAATACGGCAAAAAAGCCTCCGTATATCAATTTGCAAGCAAATTCGTACCGATTTATGCCCCACCAACACGCAGGATCGTTGTTATACACCACAAAACCGCAAACAAGTCCGCCGACAACGCACAAACAATAGAAAACAGCACGATATTTTTGCGTTTGCAGTTCGCATAATAAATCTTTCCAAAACAATTTTAGACTTTGCCATATTGCCATATTTCACAATATGAACAATTTATAGCGAATATGCTTTCGCACTACTCGTGCAAAACGCAAATGCGTTGTTTTGAGAATATTTGCAGCAAAGTTATGCAAATAATCTGCACATGCCGCAACATGAAATCGCATTACCGACCAGACAAATTCTTTGCGCTAAATTTGTATACAGCCAACATTTTGCGACAATTTGTTAAATTGCGGACATAATACACTTACAAAACTACTGTTCCAACATCCATTTTGCATAAATTCCGTAACCGCGCGTAGGATCGTTTACAAAAACGTGAGTAATTGCGCCCACCAGTCTGCAGTTTTGCACAATCGGACTTCCGCTCATTCCTTGCACGATTCCTCCTGTAATGTCCAAAAGCCTATCGTCCACCACATGAACAACCATGCCTTTTTCGTCACAACTGTTTTGATAGGATGTCTTTACGATTTCTATTTTGTAACTCTGCGTTGGCAAGTTTGGCAAAGTGCAAAAAATTTCCGCACTGCCCGGTGTCACGTCGGTCGGTTCGGCAACACCGATTATCTTTTGACAAAAACTCGGCAAAGAAGTAAACTGCCCGTACATTCCGAATTTGCAATTTTTGTTCAAACAGCCAAGTCGACGCTCAAAATCGATTTGACCGCGCAATTCGCCTGCCGCTCCGCGCCTGCCCCTAAGAACGTCGTTCGGCTCGCAAACATATACTCCGCCGCGGTTGCACTGCGTAATCACGCCGCCCGCGTCGCACACGGGATGTCCGAGACTGCCGAAAGTCAAATCTTTTTTAACGTAAGTCAGCGTACCTATTCCGCCGGAAGAATCCCTGGTCCACAATCCCAGTCGATAATAGCCGCTTGTCAAATCCTTCTGAGGAACAATTTCCGCGTTTTTTGCCTCACCGTCCCTAACGTAATTCACCACCAGCGTCTTGCCCGAACTTGCAACTGCAATTTGAGAAAGTTTGGAGGAATTGTAAATCTTTTTGCCGTCAAGACCGACGATTACATCGTTAATTTGCAATCCTGCTTTAAGTG
>CAKRAM010000010.1 GCA_934294965.1 uncultured Clostridia bacterium | reverse complement strand
GCCCTCCAAGTTTGGGACTGCTTACGCTAAACGCGCTTGTTGCCGCCGACAGCGTAATTATTCCCATCCAAAGCGAATTTTTTGCACTGGAAGGCCTCAGCCAACTGATGAACACGATAAAAATCGTAAAACAACGCCTCAATCACGGACTCACCATAAACGGCGTGGTGCTTACGATGTACGACACGCGCACAACGATGTCCAAACAGGTTACCGAAGAGATTTTTAAGTACTTCGGCGACAAAGTTTACACCGTACCCGTGCCGAGAAACATAAAACTGGTAGAATCTCCCAGTTTCGGTATACCGATTGTGAGTCACGCGCCCAGATCCAGCGGAGCGGCGGCATATCAAGCGCTTGCAAAACAATTTTTGGAAAGAGAGGAATAACATATGGCTACCAACAACAAAGGATTGGGCAGAGGATTTGCCTCGCTTATGGGGCTTAACGACATAGAAGAACTTACTCAACCGCAACAAAACGCGCAACATTCGGCACTTGCCGGCGACGACAACGTTGTGAACATCGCGCTGCTCGACATCGACCCCAACTACGAGCAACCGCGCAAAAACTTTGACGAATCGGCACTTGCCGAACTGGCAGACAGCATCAAAATACACGGCGTAATTCAACCTATCGTTGTTACCCCCATGGGCAAACGCTTTATGATTATTGCCGGCGAACGTCGTTTTAGAGCCAGTAAAATGGCAGGAAAGAAAGAAATCCCCGCCATCATTCGCAACTACACTCCGCAACAAATTAAGGAAATAAGCCTGATTGAGAACCTTCAACGCGAAGATCTTTCTCCCATCGAGGCGGCTCGCGCCATAAAAACGCTTATGACCGAGTTCAACATGACGCAAGAAGTGGCGGCGGATCGCATCGGCAAAAGCCGTTCGGCAGTGGCTAACACGCTGCGCTTGTTGACTCTTTCCGATAACGTTATCGACCTTATCGAAAAGGGCAGACTTTCCGCCGGACACGCAAGAACGTTGGTTGTTGTGCCTAACGACGACCAATACAAACTTGCGCTTAAGGGTTGCGACAACCGCATGACCGTGCGCGAAATGGAAAAAATGGTGCGCGAATACCTTAACCCCAAGCAGCAGGAAAAACCCGTGGCGCAGGAGAGCAAAGAACTTAAAGAACTTGTGGGCAACATGCAACGCGCGTTTGCCACAAAAGTTTCGGCACTTGGCAACGGAACAAAAGGACGCATTTACATCGACTACTATACCGCCGACGATTTGGATCGCATTTGCAAAATGATTGACGGTTGGATGACCAACGAATTTAGAAAAGACGAAGAATAGGCGGGCGACAAATTGCGCTTGCGTCGGACTGACGCATTGCAACAACTTGCGCTCAATTAAACAGTAACTATCGTCGCACGAAAATACCGACGGACGATAATATTCACGTTCGAATATGGACAACGCACTTCACAAATGCTAACAAATATTAAGTTTTTTGCCCAAAATATCGCAAAAAATGCAATTTTTGAGTGCTTTTTACGCAATGCGTGTCCCTCAATTGAGAAAAACAACCAAACAGTAAAACGCATAACAGACTATTTGCAGGCGACCGACACACACAAAGCCAAAGACATTAGCCACCACACGAAATATGTTATATGAATTTGCAAAATTTGCAATGAAACGGCGCAATTTGCTCACTTTTAAGTACTAATTTAGTGTTGCGTGTGTCAGCGCGTTTACAAATGCATTGTAACGTATTGAATAAGACTCCTCGTACAATAAATAAAACGTGCGAAGAAGATCGATTCTATTTGCTCAACAAAACACTTGCAACATAGTGCTGCACAAATTTGCGAAAGCCACCAAGCGCATTGTTGAGATAATGTTTTATAAATTTGAACATTTTTGAGTTTTTTTCTCTAAATTTGCAAAATTTCGAGCATTATTCAACGTTGTACCAGGCTTGCAACGGGCAAATGAGGATGAATATCGACTGCATAAATAGTGCGCCATAACTGCATATCAATTGTCGACTTATCAAAACGATTTCAACCAGTGCGAACTTCGCAACAACGACCAAATACGTGTCGAGATTATGTTATATAATTTTGAATAATATTATGCAAATTACTCCAAATTTGCTAAAATTCAAGCGTTTTTAGGGTTTGCAAGTGTCAATATCGTCACGGGCGAATGATGAAAATTATCATTTGTCAATCGCTACAAGCGCAGATTTCCGTTTACGCTCGAATCATTTATATCACAAACGCATAATAATAATGGCAAATATAACATTAACGGATGTGCCGAAGCCATATCGCACTTAACAAACTAAACAAACATCACATCAAAAACTGCGACAAATACTTAAAAATTTGAGTTTTTTTCCACTTTACGCATTATTTCCTTAAATTTTAGGGCAAAAACGACCGCTCCAAGTGGAACACGACTCCAAAATCAAAGCCACTTACAAACATTTTACAACTACTCTATCCTTGTTTATAGGAGCAAATTATGGATATATTCGGATATGTCTTTATCGGAATCGCCGCATTGAGTGCCATTTTAGGCATCTTTGTCGGGTTTTTCAAATCCCTAATCAACGCCGTCGGATTTATTCTTTCGACTGCAGTCGGAGCCGTGTGCAGCATTTTTCTCGGAAAAACCGTCGCAAGTTGGATAGACGACAGCCTTTTAGTTGTCGGCTATGTAATCACTTTTGCCATCGGATTTTTTATCATCTTTGGTGTGTTCATTTTCGTAAAATACCTTATCCAAAGTGCGATGAACAGCAAAAAAGGGCTTCGTGTTATCGATTGCATATTGGGACCGGTTATAAATTTGGTGATTTGTTGGCTCGTTTTCGGCGCAATTTTCGAACTTTGCGGCATTTTGAGCGCAACGTCGGCAGAAAACATCCCGAAGGCGGTTAAAACCGTAGCACAAACTTGCACAAATAGCAGCATCTTAAATACTATTTATGGCGCTTTTAATCCGCTGGGATTCTTGTTTTCGACGTTAAAATAGTTATTTTAGCGAAAAGCACATAATAGACAAAGTTTTAATAACAAACTAGAATGCTCAATTTTTGCGACAAATTCAACCCAAATCAGGTTATTTTGTGGCGAAGTTGGGCATTTTTGAGTCAATATAAAGCTACAAAGAATACAATTCCCCCACAATATTACTCGACATATGCCGGTTCACTGCAACAATCAAGTGCTTATGTGTCTAAACCTATTCACATACCCGCAATTTTACTGATAAAATGCAACAAAAAGCGTTATTAAACGAATGTTGCGCTATTTTAAGACAACAAACCTCGCCAACACTCACGCCAATCATGCGAAGTTCTACAATAACAACGATAATTATATTTGCGCATGATCCTTTCCAAGACAAAAGACACATAAATCAAATACATACGCCATTCATTGTACAATGACCTAATTTTATTTTTTAACAAAAACCAACAAAAAATTCTAGTCATAATATTGATTTATAATATAAATGTGCATGCTGCAAGCGATTTTGCATCAATAATGACGTACTTGCAGTTACTTGGTTATTTATACTTCTAATAACAAGCAATTTGTTGTTTTGCAATAATATTCGTTGAGCGATTATATTCATAATTATTCACATCATTGTATAACCTTTTGATTTTATACCTAGCAAATACGGTTCGGATGATTTCAAAGACACGTTTCAATACTAATAAATTTAACAATGACTTTGACGACTTATATCACAGACACCGGTCTAAAATTAAACCCGGCAAAAATTGGTAAAAGTGGTAATTTGTTATATTTTTCGGTAATTATGGTAATTTTACGGTGATTTTGCTCTAATTTGTGGTAATTATACCTGTATGGTTTTAATTGACAAGTGCAACAAATAATAATCATCCTTGATAATAAGACATAGTAAGAGTCACTCAATTGCCTCTATTTAACCGTACCGTTGGTTTGTTTAGGAATCCATCTCGTTGCAATTTCCAAAATACAATATTCAGCTTAACGCATCTTTATACATAATATCCGAAGTTGAATAAACTAAAAAACATTGCGACAACATGAAGAATACATAGCAATATAGTCAAATCAGTTTACTTTCTCATGTTTAAGAAAATTATCGGTAATTAGTCAAGTGCCACTCATATTTATAGCATTATGGCGCTTGATTGATGTGTTTTCGTTATCATTATGCAATATTCTTGCGCATGAAACCAACAAAATGTCCACATCATCTCTTAAACGAGTAGAGGTGCAAATTATTTAGACTATTCACCTCAATTACATCACGATTCTCTCAAATACACAATTTCGCCAAATGAACAAATACCGGACAAATTGCTCAAATTAACAAACATACAACATTCAAAATTGCGAAAATTGATTGGACCAAGCCTGATTCTCGTCTAATGCAGTAAAATTTGTGCCCATTTGGGCGTAAACGGTATGGATTACTGCAATTCAAAAGATTGCAAGGCCCAATAACTACCGACTATTATCGAGAACACCTCGGAATACGAGCCATGAACCAAACCAAAAGCATGAAAACCTTATTTTACCGTTATCGAATATTCGTCGGCTGCTTACATATGACTCCACAACGGCAAACCGCGCAAAATGCACGATGTTAAATAAAATGACAGAATCAAAAGATTACACACCTAAAAGCCAATTTTTACACCAAGCCAACATGCAATCGCAACAAAATTCACACAAAGCATAATAATTTATCAACAAGAGTTGCCAAAAATGTGAGGATATTTATGTTATATTTGCTGGTTGATACAGCCCTTCAGACGGAATTTTTGAGGTACATTTTTCAAAATTTCCGACCTTTATAACGCTCATTCCGTCAGAATCGAGGCCTATTATATTATATTTATGCGTATTTATGTTATATCATGCGAGATTATCAATTTTATCAAAGTTTTTCAGAAATTTGATTGATAAAACGTGGGCAACAATTCAACATTCGAGAATTTCGCTTGGCTCGGACACAAATCTGCTCAAACAACAACGGGTTTACACTTGAGTCCACAACCGACCGATTACTTTCGCATCACAGAATTACTAATTTTGTCCGATTATCAATTTGCCCTGCGAAACATTGGTGATTTTTTCGCGTTGCAACTTCACTTCAGAGCAGCCTACGAGCATTTTTTGTTCCATTTTATTGACACTACGTTACATATTTAGTCAAGCGTTATATCTCTCAAAAAGCGAATATTATGAACAAATTATATCATAGCAGTAACTTTAATATGCCATATAGGACAAGTAATTTCAATATTTTGCGTAAAACACGTTAAATTTTGCAGCTCTACTGCTACTATTTATTGTTCGACTAATCAACGGAAGAAGTTGGGCAGGAGGTAATGGCAGCCACGCTACTACCTATGTTTAATACCAATATCAGGTTAAAATCCGGATAATACTATCGAATTTTAACAACAAATACACGAGTATACATCAATTTTTAGGCGCAAATTATTCATTTTCGCATAATAAACCAATAATCGCCCATCACGGTTGCGATAGTGCATATATAAGGTTCAAACTTTCAATATACAACTTAAAATTTCACCATCGAAAAGATATTACTATAATTCGCAGTTTGTTATTTTACAATGACAAACGTTACTATATAATTCCGAAATTTACCATTTTGACAATGACAAACAATAATTACCAAGGAATAGCAAATGAATTATTATATGTGAACTGACAAAAGTTCAGGCAATTTTGAACATTATACAATGAAAATGCCTATTTTTCATATATTTTGCGGCATTTTGCCCCATCTTTTGCCGTTTTTAACTGTAATTGACCGTTATTTCACACAAATTGACCTATTCAAGTTAACATTATGCAGTCTTATCGCTACCTATTTTGCCATATATCGCCGCAGGAATCTTTTTGCGCATGGTGAACAGCCACCCGCAAAGACCAAACACTTGACAAACAAAGCATTCCGCGAGAAAGCACTCACACCGTGTTTCACGTGAAACACGGCAATACGGAATATAGTATAGGATCGACGGAGAGTGAGGTGCCGCGTAGAAATGCAAATACAAAGCGACTAAAAGAAGAATTACATTCTAACTAATGTTTCACGTGGAACAAATCACACAAAGCCGCTAAATTCTAAATAATGCAGTTTTGTACCCGAAAAAAAACATTTCAACGCCGCATTGTGCAAAATAAGGATTGTTTTACTCATAATACCTTCCGTATTTCCGCAATAATCGTAAGAATACATAGAAAACACACACGTAAAAGCTTAAAATTAAGTTCGTCCCCCCCCCTATAAGCCTCAGAATTGGGCGTTTGCGCA
>CAKRAM010000009.1 GCA_934294965.1 uncultured Clostridia bacterium | reverse complement strand
GTGTGTTGGTGAGTTTGCTGTTAAATGCGTGGGTTTGCGTTTGAATTGCTTGGGGAAAATCCAAGCAAAAAGTGCGAATTATAATTTTGGCCGCAAATTGTGCCGCAGTGGAAACAATTTATTTGCGCGCGGTTTATTTTTAATCAAGTGAAGAAAACGCGTAACAAGAGCAAAATCGCACCGCATTTAGACTTGTTCGTGCGCCGAAATAGTCAACAAAACGGTTTACCGTCCGACTTTGGCAAGAGGCGCAGCAAACTACTTTTCTACTCGAGTGAGGATATACGAGCCGTCGCCGTCGATAAGCAACGGTTCGCCTGCCGAGGCAAAGCATGTTTCGCCCTTGGCGTAGTGTTCGCCGCAAATCGTGATTGCACCGTCCGTGACCGTTACGGAAGTGAAACTGTCCGCAAAACAATAGGACATTGCGCCTGTGTGGCGATAAACGGCAAAATACTTGCACTTGCCTAGAAGCAAGTCCCTATTTGGACTTGGCACAATGTACTTATCCAAATTTGTTACGGCTTTGGCTTTTTCCACATGAAGTTGGCGAGGTTTGCCGTCCAAACCCAAACGCCCGTAGTCGTACACGCGATAAGTTAGCGAACTGTTTTGTTGAATTTCAAACAAAGTTATTCCTTTGCCGATTGCGTGGAGAGTGCCGCTTGGTATGAAGTAAGTTTCCCCTTTATGCACGGGAACGGCGTTGAGGTATTGCATTATCGCGCCGTCCTCCGCCGCTTGGGCAAACTGACTTGCCGTGAGCGCGCGATTGAGTCCCAAGTACAGGCAGGCGTTAGGCTCGGCGTCCAAAACGTGCCACATTTCGGTTTTGCCGTACTGACCTTCGTGGGCGAGCGCGTAGTCGTCCGACGGGTGAACCTGAACGGACAAATTGCTTTTGGCGTCGATAAACTTGTTTAGCGTGGGGAAAAATGGGAAATCGCTACAATTTTTGCCCCACTCCTCCTTTGTTACCACGTCGGCAAGTTCGATTCCGTTGTACTTGCCGCCGTCGATTATCGACGGGCCGTCCGGGTGGAAGGACAGTTCCCAACTTTCGGCAATATTGGCGCTTTGGGCTTTTTTGCCCCACTCTGTTGCCAATTTTGTTCCGCCCCAAACGTAGTTTTTGGTGGCCCCGATAAGTTTATAAATCATAAATTGATGCGCTATCCTTTATCAAATTATTTGGTTACTTCAGTTTTGCGCCGCAGTTATCGCAAAAGGTGCTGCTAACGTCGACCGATTCGCCGCAATGAGGACAGGTTTGAACAAGTTGAGTGCCGCACTTTTTACAAAATTTAGCGTCTTTATCGTTGTTTTCTCCGCAGGACGGACATACAACGGAATTTGCCGCTTGTGTGACCGATTTGACGGCGGGTTTGACGTCGGTCGCCATTTGATTGATGACCGGTGCCGCTTCGTTTGCCGTGTAGGAGTGAATTTCGCGCTGAAAGCCAAAAATGAGCGAAATAAACCCCAAGGACGTAACCGGGAAGCCCAAACCGAAAAGCCAGAACAGCGTAGGTTGGGTTTCGGCGGACACACTTTTGAAAAAGTCCACGGCGGCAATAATGACGCAAATCAGCCCCACCGCCAGCAAACTTATGCCCACAATTTTGAGCGTCTTTTTCAGTTTTTTGTGTTTTTGAAGGCGTTCGTTATCGTTCATAGTCGTTCTCCGAATTGGCGGTGGAAATTTGCTGCCAGAGCTTGCCGCCGATTTATACCAATTATACCACAACGGGCGTGAATGTCAAATGATATCCGCCCACACCTGCAACGGCGCAGGTAAAGCCTGTTCTGCCGGTTCGTATGCGGTATTGATTGCGTTTGTTTACGTTAGGGGGTGCTGCAAAACCTATGACTATCTACAAAGAACAAGTGTTGAATACGAATATGCGAAACCGGCTAGCCGGTCATGTTGAGCGGAACGAAGTGCAGTCGAAACATCCCCGGGAACGGACACTTTGTGAACACCGATTGTATGTTGCGATACACTGTATATTTTTCACAAGGTACCTTTCCAGGGGATCCTTCGACAAGCTCAGGATGACCATGTTGGAAGCCGATGTGGCAGTAATTTACAGGTAAAAGCATCAATGTAAACAGCATGGCAATTTCACAAACATATACATTTTGCAAGTTAGGAATACGAATATTCGGAATCCACCCTCGGCGGTTCGACAAACTCAACATGACATATTGGGACTGTGAGTGGCGGCATATGATTTGTTAAGTAAAGCATAGTTTTATGCGACTTTGGGGCAATCCGACGCACTGCAAATTGAACAAAAAGCCAAAATTTATAATTAAAAGCGGTAATGAGGTCGCAAAAGGCGGCGGAAGAAACAAAAATTTATAATTATTGTGGTAAAACCGTTGATTTTGTCGTAAATAATGGTAAAATATATGCTGTGAATATAGCGCCGTTTTGTTGCGTGGCTGTACTTTTGCTAAACACTTTAGTTTTATGCAGAAGTCTGTTTGGAATGTAGTTAAAAGAAACTGCTATGTTGAACTTGCAGGCAATGCTTAACAAAGTATCAAAACAGCAAAGAATATACGAAGCAAAAGTGAATTTCGGTTGTAGTACGCTACAAAAGAAAGCAAAACTAAACGTATTTTCTACGCTACTTTTTCGCTGAAGTGGCACATGACTTGTACAAAACGGCAGTTAAAACATAGAATAAGTAATTCGATTTTACTCGCCAACGAAAACAAAACTAAACGTATTTTCTGCACCGATAAAACGCAAAGGTTAGGTACATATGGACTACAAAGCAATACTTGCAAAACTTAACGCTATTAAAAAGCAACAATCAATGACCTTGAAGGAGTTATCCGAAAGAAGCGGAATTTCGCAAGGTACTATAAACAAAATTATGAGCGGCGCGACGCAAAAAATCAAAGCCGACAACATTGCCAAATTGTGCATGGCGTTGGGCGTTGCCGAAAGCGTGGTTTTGGGAACGGAATCCGTACCTGCCGGCAAGCCGACGGTTAGTCCGCAAAACTCCGAAAGTTGCTTCGGCTTGGTTAAAGTTGCCTGCATATCCCCCGAAGTCAGAGTGGGCGATTGCGCTTTTAACGGTGCGGAAATAATCCGCCGTGCTATGTCCGCCGCAAACGAGGGGGCAAAAGTCATTGTGTTCCCCGAACTTGCAATAACCGGCTACACCTGCGGAGATTTGTTTTTTAACGGAACTTTGAGGCAGGGGGCACTAGACGAACTACAAAACATTTGCCGAAGAACCGCCTACTTGGACGCAATTATTTTTGTTGGACTTCCGATTGTTTCCGACAGCGGACTAATGTACAACGCTTGCGCCGCCATATTCCGAGGCAAGGTGTTGTGCGTTGTTCCCAAAATGCATTTGCCAAACTACAACGAATTTGAAGAAAAGCGCACGTTTGCACTGCCCGACGGAAAGGAGCGCACCGTGACTTTGTTCGGAGAAATCGTTCCGCTGACCTCCGACGTTATTTTGGTGAACGACGCAATGCCGCAAATGAAAATTGCGGCGGAAATTTGCGAAGATATTTGGGTGATTGACTCGCCCTCCTACCGCCATTCCAACGCCGGCGCAACCCTTATATTAAACCTATCCGCCAGCAACGAAATGGTTGTTAAAGCCGACTACCGCCGCAAATTGGTGCAAATTCAATCCGGCAAAACTTGCAGCGTGTACGCATATTGCTCCTCCGGAATGAGCGAATCTACGTCCGCAACGGTGTTTTCCGCGCACAACATAATTTGCGAAAACAGCCAAATTGTTGCCGAAAGTTTGCCATTCTCCGGCGGCTACGCCATTGCCGAAGTCGACTTGGACTTTATCGCCAACGAGCGGGCAAAAATTGCGCGCGGGCATGCCGACGACTACGTTAAAGTGCATTTTGATATGCCGATAAAGTGTAAGCCAACACGGGTTTACGACGCTATGCCTTTTGTGCCGACAAACCCGGATGAACTTGCCGCGCGTTGCGAAACGATTTTGAACATACAATCCTACGGACTGCTTAAGCGTATGCAACACGCCAAAGCAAGCAAATTGGTTTTGGGAGTATCCGGCGGAAGCGACAGTTCACTGGCGCTGCTTGTTTGCAAGCGCGCTTTGGAACTGGCAAACAGACCCATGACGGATATTTTGGCATTTACCATGCCCTGCTTCGGCACGTCGCACAGAACGCTTATGAACAGCATTGCGCTTGCCAACGTCATCGGCGCAACCGTGGACAAAATCGATATTACTTCCGCCGTAAATAAGCACCTGGCCGACATCAAGCACGACGCTTCCCTACGCGACGCAACCTACGAAAACGCTCAAGCGCGGGAACGCACGCAAATTTTGATGGATATAGCCAACCGCGAAAACGGTCTTGTTGTGGGAACGGGAGATATGTCCGAGGCCGCCCTCGGTTGGTGCACATACAACGGCGACCAAATGTCTATGTACGGAGTAAATTCCTCAGTGCCGAAAACGCTTGTTTTGGCAATGCTGAAATACTTTTCCTCCAAAAGCCAAGGCTCGCTGAAGCGAGTGCTTGCCGACATTGCCGATACGCCCGTAAGCCCGGAACTTTTGCCTGCCGAAAACGGAGAAATTAGCCAAGTTACCGAAAACATAATAGGACCTTACGAACTGCACGACTACTTTTTGTTTATGCTTTTGCGCAAAGGGTTTACCCCGTCAAAGGTGTTTGAACTTGCAAAAATTTCCTTTGAAGGAAAATACGATGCAAACGAAATTTACAAGTGGGAACGCAAATTTTTGCAAAGATTCTTTACGCAACAATTCAAAAGAAGTTGCAGCCCGGACGGCGTAAAGTTGGGTTCGGCAGACCTGAGTAGGGCAAGTTTCCATATGCCTTCCGACGCTTGCGCCGACTTGTGGCTTGCCGACCTGGACAGGCAGCACGCGCTTAAAAAATAGGTGAACAAATGAGAATGAGATTGAAAAAACACTTGGACGAACGCATTGCCGCAACACAAAACGTGCTTGTGGCGCGCGAATCGGAAAAGTTTTACGAGATGACCGACGAGCACAAAGCGGCTTTCAACCTAAATTTACCTGCGATTTTCGCCAACGATAATCCGATAAAACTGGAAATAGGCTGCGGAAAGGGAGCATTTGCAATCCAATCGGCGCAAAACAACCCCGATGTGAACTTTTTGGCAGTGGAAAAACTGTCCAACGTGATTGTGGTTGCCTGCGAGCAGGCATTGCCGCTGAACCTAAATAACCTTCGCTTTTTGAATTGCCGCGCCGAAAACCTTTGCTGTTTCCTACCGGATAACTCCATAAGCGAAATTTTGCTAAATTTTTCCTGCCCGTATCCCAAAAAGACCTACGCAAACCGCAGGCTTACGAGCAAAAACTTTTTGAAAATCTACCAAAAATTGCTGGTTAGCGGCGGAAAAATTCGCTTAAAAACAGACAACGAAGCTTTTTTTGACTACTCCGTTGAAAGTTTGACCGAGTTCGGCTTTGAAGTTACCGACGTTTGCCGAAACTTGCCGCTAGACGCCAAAGGCAACGTTGTTACCGAATACGAAGCAAAGTTCCGCGCTTTGGGACTGCCGATTTTCGCCCTTGTGGCAACAATCAAATAAGTTAATTTGAAACGAAAAACGCACTCCGTGCTTGACTGCATAGAGTGCGTTTTGTTTTGGGGATTTTGTTTTTTTTTGTTTGCCACTTGAAAATTGCTTCACTATCGTAGTTCCCGCACGACGACAATTGCGATTGACAAGCATTATTTACAAACCTGAATACTAGGCGGATTTGCGAACGACAAGCGGTTCGGTGCCATTTTCCACGTTTTCACGCGTGATACGAATGCTTTCCACGTTGCCGAGCGAAGGCACTTCGTACATGCAGTTGAGCATGAGGCTTTCCATAACCGAACGCAAACCGCGCGCGCCCGTTTTTAAGCGAATGGACTTTTGCGCGATTGCCAAAAGCGCGTCGTCGTCGAATTGCAAATCGACGTTATCCAACTTCATAAGTTTTTTGTACTGCTTTACCAAACTGTTTTTTGGCTCGGTTAAAATTTTGACCAGCGCTTGCTCGTTGAGAGGGGACAACCCTACCGTAATGGGAAGCCTGCCGACAAACTCCGGAATAAGACCGAATTTGATCAAATCCTGCGGTTGAAGGTTTTTTACAAGTTCGGCGTGGTCGATTTCCTCGGTGCTTTTTAGCGCGTTGCCAAAGCCCAAACCTGCGCCCTGCTGACGGCGTTCGGCAATCTTTTCTATGCCGACGAACGCACCGCCGCAAATGAACAAAATATCCGTGGTGTCGATGGGGATATTTTCCGCTTGGGGATGCTTTCTTCCGCCTTGGGGAGGCACGTTGGCAATTGTACTTTCGATAATTTTGAGCAGCGCTTGTTGCACGCCTTCGCCGGAAACGTCCCTAGTGATGGACACGTTTTCCGACTTTTTGGCAATTTTGTCGATTTCGTCGATGTAGACGATGCCATGCTCCGCCTTTTTTACGTCGAAGTCCGCCGCTTGAATGAGTTTTAGCAAAATGTTTTCCACGTCTTCGCCCACATAACCGGCTTCGGTTAGTGTTGTGGCGTCGGCAACGGCAAACGGAACGTCCAAAATTTTGGCAAGCGTTTTGGCAAGCAACGTTTTGCCCGATCCCGTTGGACCAAGCATCAAAATGTTGCTTTTTTCCAATTCCACGTCGTCGTCATCGGCTGACTTTGCCGACTTGGAAAGCACGCGCTTGTAGTGATTGTACACGGCTACGGACAAAGTGCGTTTTGCGTCGTCCTGACCGACAACGTACTTATCCAGTTCCTGCTTTATTTGTTCCGGCTTGAGCAGTCGAATTTGCTTTTCTTCCTCGTCGAGAACGGGTTCTTCGCCCAAGATGTCCTCGCACACGCGGACGCATTCGTCACAAATAAACACGCCGTTGGGGCCTGCGAGCAGTTTTTTTACTTCATCTTCGCTTTTTCCGCAAAATGAACAATAATGCGTCATATATCTCCTTTTAGTCGACCGAACCGACTAAACTCTTTTTACGAATATTTGGTCGATTATACCGTAGTCCTTGGCTTCTTCCGCCGACAAGTAGTTATCCCTGTCGGTATCGGCGCAAATTTCATCGTAGGTTTTGCCTGTGTTTTCGGCAAGGATACGGGTCATTTTTTGTTTGATTTTTAACAACTGTCTGGTTTGAATTTCCACGTCCGACGCCTGACCTTGTGCGCCGCCCAGCACTTGGTGAATCATCACTTCGCTGTTTGGAAGTGCGTAACGCTTGCTCTTTGCGCCGCTGGAAAGCAAAATCGCGCCCATGCTGGCAGCCATACCAACGCATATCGTGCTTACGTCCGGACGAATGTAGTTCATCGTGTCGTAAATGGCAAGACCTGCCGTTACCGAGCCGCCCGGACTGTTGATATACAGCGAAATGTCCTTGGTGGGATCTTTGGATTCCAAATATATCAGTTGAGCCACAACCAAATTTGCAACGTCGTCGGTAATTTCGCCCGAGAGGAAAATTACTCTATCTTCCAAAAGGCGAGAATAAATGTCGTAACTGCGTTCGCCGCTGTCGGTGCGGTCCACTACCATAGGTATCAAATTCATATAGTTGCTCCTTTTGCCTGTATCAGTTTTGGCTGTAATAAACAAAGCCGAAAGCCATTTTGGCGAAAAAACGCCGGATAATACTACCCGACGTTCATTTGCATATTAGCCTATTTTGTTTTCCGACTTGAGCATGTTCATAAGCTTTTCGGAAATGGCTTGATTTTGGAAGTAAACAAGGTCGCTTTCGCGAAGTTCCTTTTTGAACTCGTCCACCGGCTTGTTTACGCGTTCGGCGTATGCCGCAATTTTGGCTTGCGTTTCTTCGTCCGTTGCGGTGAGTTTTTCCGCTTTGACGATTGCGTCGAACACGATGCGCGTGTGAACGGCTTTTTGCGCTCTGTCGGCATATTGCTTACGCAAATCTTCCATAGAAGAACTTGTGTACTTGAGGTAGTCGTCGAGGTTCAAACCTTGGTACATAAGTTGATATTTGAAATCTTCCACGTATTGGTCGATTTGTTCCTCGATCATGGATTGAGGAATGTCCACCTTGGTGTTTTCCACGATGGTTTCGAACAATTTGTCTTCGTCCTTGGCGGCAGCGTCCTTTTCGTTGCGTTCGGTCAAGGTCTTTTTGACGTCGGCTTTGTATTCCTTCAAAGTGGAAAACTCCGAAACGTCCTTGGCAAAGTCGTCGTCGACGGCGGGAAGTTCTTTGACGGTGATTTTGTTAATCGTGCAGGTGAACACCGCTTCTTTGCCTTTGAGTTCTTCGGCGTGATATTCGGCAGGGAAAGTTACCGTGATATCTTTTGTTTCGCCGATGTTCATACCGATAAGTTGAGGCTCGAAACCTTCGATGAAGGTGTGCGAACCGATTGTCAAATCTTGATTTTCGGCAGTGCCGCCTTGGAACGCTACGCCGTCCACTTTGCCGCAGTAATTAAGGTTTACGGTGTCGCCGTCTTGAACGGGACGATCAGTAACTTCCACGAAGCGTGCGTTACGTTGACGTACGATTTCGATTTCCGCATCCACGTCGGCTGCTTTGACTTTTGCAGGAGCGGTCTTTTTGATTTCGATTCCCTTATATTGACCGAGTTCAAATTCCGGATAGACGTCCACTACGATGCTGAAGCTTACGCCTTTTTCGTCCACCTTGATGGTTTTTTCGTCCAAAGCGGGACGAGCAACCGGTTCGACCTTTTTATTCTTATCCAAATATTGATTGTAATATTCTTGCGCTGCAAGGTAAAGAGCATCTTCGAAGAAAAGACCTTTGCCGTATCTGTTTTCCAAAACGTTCTTGGGAACGTGTCCTTTGCGGAAACCGGGTACGTTGTACTTACCTTTGTTTTGTTCGTATGCTTTTTGATCGAAAGAATTCCATTCCTCGGTGGTTACCTTAAAAGCTACGGTCAACGTATTTTTTTCTCTTTTAGAAGTGTATTTCATTTTTGTCCTCCGACATATTGTGTACCTATATTTGGGCAATTTACAAACTGCCCCTACATATCTCGCCGATTGTACATTATATCACCCGAACGCCGAAAAAGCAATCGTTTTGCGGGACATAAAACGAGATAGCAATGTAACAGTTGATTAATTTTTGTACAAAATTGTGCTTTTGAGTATTTTTGTGTTTTTATTCGACGGACGTTTTGAAAAAAATCACGCAACTTTACAAAAAAACGCTGCCCGAACGGACAGCGAAAGACGATAACGACGTACTGCGGCGCTTGGGTGCAATTCAGCCACTGTTTGCCAGTTTTTTGCGTGAACGGGCATTCCGTAACTTATAACTTGCGGCACTCCCCAATAGGTAAGCGAATCTTTTATTACCCTTAAATGTGAAAACATCAAGCAAAATTGTTGTTGCAAATGTGCGACAAAGCAGCCAAGACACTATCGAGAAACTTTGGCGACATGCGACTTGCCGCACTATGCCTACTCGGTTGCCAAGTTGTTGACAACGGCAAGCGGATTGCGGTACAATGCAACAAAGGAGCAAATTATGGCTTTTGACGCACTGAACCTATCCATAATCGCCGACGAACTGAAACAAATGCTGGTTGGCGGCAAAATTACAAAAGTTTATCAACCGGAAAAGGACGAAGTTGTTTTGTTTGTGTTCAACGGCAAAACGTACAAGTTGCTGATTTCCGCAAATGCGGCAGTGAACCGCATACACGTTACCGAGATGCCGACCGAAAACCCAAAAACGGCACCGTCGTTTTGTATGTTGCTACGCAAACACGTTATCGGGGCGGAGATACTTTCCGTAAGTCAAATGCCGTTTGAACGCGTGTTGGACTTTGCGCTGACGGCAACGGACGACCTTGGTTACAAAAACGATATGCACCTTATTTTTGAACTGACAGGCAAAACGTCCAACATAATTTTGACCGACGGAAACTACAAAATTGCCGACAGCATTAAGCACCTTCCGCAGGATATGGACAGCAGCCGCATAATTTTGGCCGGCGCAACCTATCGTTTTTTTGAGCCGCAAAACAAAATTGCCCCGAACGACCTGCCCCGCATAGGAATATTCCTTGCCGACTGCAAACTGCCGCTACGCAAAGCCCTTTGCGGAAATTTGCTGGGACTTTCCCAAGCGACGGTGAACGAACTGACGTTCGGCATTGACGAAAACGACCACTCGGTTTTGAACAATCAACTTGTGCTTGAGCGCATTGCAAAACTGCCGCAACTGATTGCGCACAAAAAGCCAAACGTCGTGCTGGGAGCAAACGGAAGCCCTACCGACGTTTGTCCGTGGGATTTTGAAGGCAAAAAAGGCGAAAAACTGTAC
>CAKRAM010000008.1 GCA_934294965.1 uncultured Clostridia bacterium | reverse complement strand
GATAAATGCGCCGAACGGAGCAAAACGAAGCACGGTACCTTCAACAATGTCGTCAACTTCGATATTGTTCCAAAATTCGTCTTCCTTAGCCTTCTTTTCGGCAAGCAAAATTGCCTTTTGGCTTGCAAAGATAACGTGCTTTGCTTCGTCTACTTTTTCCGGACTGGTTACAACCAAGCGAAGTTTCTTTCCGACGTAGGTTTCAAGATTTTTAACGTAGCCGATTTTGATTTGCGAAGCGTGAACGATGACCGTGTAGCTGCCGAGTTTGCCGGTGAGGCATTCCTTTCCTACGCGAGTCATTGTAACTTCGAACTCGTTACCTTGCTTGATGCCTTCCACAAGTTCGTCGTCCTTATATCTTTCGTCGATAGCCTTCTTGGAAAGAGTGATACCTTTTTCGATGGAAATTACGGAACATTCAAGGACGGAATCGGAATCGAGATTCTTCTTCGCCTCTTCATAATTGCCGTCCAAAGCCAATTCTTCATTAGGAATAAAGCCTTCCTTTTTGGAACTGGGGATGCTGACGTATACGCCGTCATCGCTTACCAATACAACGCGGCACTTTACTTTTTGACCGAGTTTATAACGATGGCCTTCCTTCATTTCGGAAACGGCTTTGGCAAGCATAGCTTCGTCTTTACCCATAACTCTTTCTTCCGTTTCGACTGCTTCGTCGACTACTGCCGTTTCAACAACGGTGTCTTTTGCATTTTCAATCATTTTCTCAAAAACCCCCTTAATCAACTCGATTGGAGTTGATGCGCCTGAAATGAAACATATGTTTCTACTATTAGTTAAGTCAATATTTTCACAATCGCCACTAACAAACAACGTTTTGCAATTTTCGCTTGCAACATCGAACAATCGACGCGTGTTGGAACTGTTCATGTCCCCCACGACAATCGCCAAATCGCACCTTGAAGATAGCATTTGGGCATAATACTGCCTTACCATAGTAGTATAGCAAATTGTGTTGAATATTTCAAGCGTTTTTACGCGGTCAAAACAAATATTTTGTAAACTTTTTTGATACAATCTGGTGTCGAAGGTGGTTTGGAACATAACCAAAACCTTGTCGCATTCGCCGAGGTCCAGTTTGCTTTTGCCGTCAAAAACGATAGCCGAATCGTTGCACCATCCGTTTACACCGATAATTTCCGGGTGATTTGCGTTGCCCACAAGCACGATTTTATAGCCCGCCTCGTGATACTTTTGCGTTTTTTTTTGTACTGCCCTTACCGACCGGCAGGTTGCATCGATAATTTTTATATTGCGACGCTTTGCCTCCTCGTAGGTTCGAGGCGGTTCTCCGTGCGCGCGAATGAGCATGGTTGCTCCGTCCGGAACTTCGTCGATGCCATTAACCGTCACCACACCTTTTGCCAAAAGCGAATCGGCAACGGTTTTATTGTGGACAATTTCACCCAAACAATACGCGCCCGCCCCTGCAGACAAGGCCTTATCCACGGCGCGCTTTACACCCAAACAAAATCCGATATCTTTAGGAAAGAAAACCTTCATTGCCCTTCTCCGTCGGTTTGAGATTTTGCCTGCTCGGCTTTTTGATGCTCTATTACGACAAATTTCTTTTGACGGCTGTTGGATTGACGAATCTTTTCGACTTCCTTTTCCGTACGCTTGCGACGTTTTACGTTCTTTTTTGCCAAAATGGCATTAAGTTCCACACGCAAATCGTCGACCTTTTGTTTTATCACTTCGGTTGCCTCTTCCAAAAGCGCTTTGGTTATCGGCTTGTCGTAAAACTCGTCCAAAGTAAATTCTTCGCCTACTATTATATAGTTGAGCCTAAAAATTTTGGTTTTGTCCCAAATGTAAAACGGTCTGATGGGCGCTTTTGTCTTGATTGCAAACAAAGCCGCTCCGGTGTGAAATTCCTGCAAGCAATCGACATTGGGATTACGAGTTCCTTCCGGGAAAAGCACTACGCCTTTATCCTTATTAAGTTGGCGAAAAATCATTTTGGTTGCGTTTAGGTCGGCTTCGCCGCGATGAACGGGGATACACTCCAAGCCGTCAAAAACCCATCGCAAAAACGCCACGTTTTCAAACTCCGCCTTGTAGACAAACGACTTAAATCCGCGCGTCCACATCGTGAATATTACCGGATCGAAACCGGACAAATGGTTGGCAACATACAAGCACTTTTTGTCCTCAAATTTTCTTGGACCTATTATCTTGGTCGGAAACAACGGACGGCAAAGCAGTTTGCCCACCGATGCCAACGCAACTATAAAATTGTTCATAAAACTCCTATTATCGCACGCACTACGCAAAAATATAAATTGCAAGCGTCGCTAGTCAGACAAATCGGGGCGAAGCACCGACGCTTTGCCGACGTAACAATGTTTGACGTCTTTTTGACGCAAAGTTCCGCAAGTTACGCAAACTCTGATACATTTATCTAGGGAGTTTGCAACAAATTGCTCTTGCATGCACATAAACGCGACGTTGTACATTTGGAATTTTTCCCTAACCGACTTTGCCGGATAAGCGGCGTCAAGATCGGCGGTTACGGTGAAAATAATCGATTCGATATCGCTAACGTCCAAGTGATTTTGCACGATAATTTCCTCAATCAAGCAAATCGAGGCGCTTCCGATAGATTCGACATCGTTTTCGGCGCATATCGCGCCGCGAATAGCAGCCATAGTTACCTCACGTTATTTACAAGCCGAACTTCCTGCCAAGTGACCGGTGGAAAGCGCGATTTGAATATTAAATCCTCCGGTAAAAGCATCGACGTCGATAACCTCACCGGCGAAATACAAACCCTTGACAAGTTTGGATTCCATTGTGGACGGATTTATTTGCGAAACGTCAATACCGCCGCTCGTCACTATTGCTCTTTCGATTGAGTCCAAGCGAACGTTTTTGAACGCTAGTGCTTTAAGCGTTTTGACAAGCGAAGCGCGCTCTTCGGCGGTTACGGAATTGACTTTTTTTGTAGGAGAAATTTTGCTTCGTGATACCACAAGCGGAACAAGACTTTCCGGAAGCAAACCGTCTAAGGCATTGCAAAAAGACTTATTCATACGAGCGGAAAAATCCCTAAGGATTCTAGCATCCAGCGTTTGCTCGTCCAATGCCGGTTTTAGGTCAATCGAAACGCAAGCGTCAGACAAATCTATTTTGTTGACCAACGAGGACAATGTAAGCACGGCAGGACCGGACACGCCATCATCGGTGAACAGCATTTCTCCGAACTGTTCGGCAACGATCTTACCGTTTTTTAAAACCGAAACCGACACGTTTTTTAGAGACAACCCCTCTACCGATTTTGTGCCGTCGACTAAAATTCTGCACAACGCAGGTTTTGGCGAAACAACATTTATACCAAACTTTTTGGCAAATTTGTATCCGTCGCCCGTGCTGCCGGTAGCAGAATAACTTATGCCGCCTGTTGCCAAAATTACACGGTCAAATGCTTCTATGTCTGAAATAGTATGCAATAAAAACTGCGAATTTTGATATACTATCGCCAAAATTTGACTGTTTAGGCACACTTTTACGCCGCTTTGTTTCAAAGCATTGGCAAACGTTTTTATCACATCGCTGGATTTGTCCGACACGGGAAATACCCTATTGCCACGTTCGGTTTTAGTTTTTAAGCCGTATCGTGCGCAAAAATCCAAAGTGTCGGCAGGGGAAAATTTGTTTATCGCCCCGTACAAAAACTTGGGATTTGTAGGCACTTCGGCAAAAAACTCTCTTGTGGAGCAATCGTTAGTAAGATTGCATCTACCCTTGCCGCTGATGTACATTTTCTTGCCGAGTTTTTCGTTTTTCTCGAACAGCGTAACGTCCGCACCGCCTTCGGCAGCCGCATACGCAGCCATCATACCGGCAGGACCTCCGCCGATTACCGCTAGTTTCATTTACCCAACTCCGCTTCCACTGCCGCAATTTTGGCAAAATCCGTTCTATCAACGTGCAACGGAGTTATCGTAACATATCCGTTTCGAATTTCGGTAACGTCGCTAATTTCGCCGTCGATTAACAATTGATCTCCGGTGATTATGTAGACGTTGGGCTCTTCCTTTTTTACAAAATAGTCGTTAAACAAAGATTGTGTGCTTTGCGGCACGACTTTTACGCCATTTATTTGGGAAAGAGGTAAATCCGGAACGTTGACGTTTATCACGCCGCCGACGTAGCAACAATCGTACAAATTGTACAAATTGTTTACCAAGTACTCCACAGCGGGCGCAAAACTCCCGCCAAAACCGCATCTTGACAAAGCGATGCTTTTGATTCCGCAAATTGCGCCTTCTTCGGCTGCGGCAACCGTGCCGGAGTATAATATGCATACTCCGTAGTTTTCGCCGTTGTTCGGACCGGAAATCAGCAAGTCGAAGTCCACATCCAGCATGCTAGCTGCAAATTTGACGCAATCGGCAGGCGTGCCGGAACAAATGTACGCTTCGTTTGCGCCGCAATAATCGGTCAACTTTTCCACCACCAAATTTTTGTAAAAATTGACCGAATGGGAAAATGCGGAACGTTGCCCGTCCGGCGCAACAACGTAAACTCGATGTCCAGCACTGACCAAAGATTGGGCAAGCAAAATCAGCCCTGCGCTTTGGTATCCGTCGTCGTTTGTAAGCAAAATGTTCATATGTT
Organism: uncultured Clostridia bacterium; assembly: GCA_934294965.1. GTDB lineage: Bacteria > Bacillota > Clostridia > Christensenellales > CAG-314 > Fimimonas. The sequence goes on along the minus strand of CAKRAM010000008.1, from coordinate 152 downwards.
TTTCCTCAATGTAGGCAGTATGAATTGCATTTTATTCTACCGCAAAAGTTATGCGGCAATTCCGAAAATACAGCAATTATTATCGGTAGCAGCCTAGAAGAACCGATTAGATACTGCTTTCGTTTAACTTCGGCTGCACGTAGTGTTTTAAC
>CAKRAM010000007.1 GCA_934294965.1 uncultured Clostridia bacterium | reverse complement strand
ACGTCACCATAACCGACGTTATTGCCGTTCCGGCTTTGGGCAAAAAGGCAATGGAAACAGCCTTCAAGTCCGCCGTGGACAATGTCTACGTCAATTCTGCCGATTTGCAAATCAACAAATTTTTGGCGGCAACAGGCAAGCAAAGTTACACCTACGCCGTAACGATGATGCAAAAAAACATCATCTCCGGCTTAAACCGTATTTGCGGCGCAAACAAAATTTCTCCGCAATTTATCACTTCGCCTGCAAACGCAACCATCAATGCCGTTTCCAAACTTCGTCCTAAGTACAAGCGTTCGTCCTATTTGTTTGTGGACGTCAAGGACGGCTACACGCGCATTGTATTTTGCGCAAAGGGCAGGGCAACCGGCAGTGCAATTTTGCCTTTCGGCTACGAAGTGTTCAACGGTCGCCGTCTTGTTGCCGAAGATATGATCTTCAACCATTCCTTGGGAGATATCACGGTCATAAACGCGCGCGCAAAAGCCAAGGACAAACAGGTTATCATTCACGAAGAACCCACCGTCGAGCCGGAAGAAACTCAGGAAAATCCGCTTACGGAAGGGGAAGTGCCTCCTCCGGACGACGGATTTGTTACCGAGGAATCGGAAAGCGAGGACGGACTGGTTTCGGAAGAAATAGTTATGCCGGAAGAAGTTTGGACAAGGGGCTATCGCAAAACCGCACGCAAATTGCCCAAGTTTATGCAAAAACCCAATCCCACCGACGAGCAAGGCTACGTTTACGAAAACTTTTGCTTGGTGGCAAAATGGGCGTTGCTGTACTTGCGCAACAACGAATCTCTAACGATGCAGGGCGCGCCGGAATTTGTTTTGGTAAATATGCCGCACAAGTTCGACTACCTGTTCGAAATGGCAAACCGCCACAAGGACGACAACAAAATCGATTTTGTCGCGTTCGATCCGGCAATAGAAGATAATGCCGAAATCACCTCCAACTTGGAGTACTTCGGCGGTCAATACAGTAAGCGCATAAACCCCACAAACTTGTTCTAGGCCGATTGTCGGTTGTAGCTTTGATTTGTTCTGTTGCAGTGTATATTTGGCTGCGCAGGGCAACTGGAGAAAATATGGAAATCGTAGTATACGTGCTTGCAGGGCTTATCGGCGTTTGCGTCGGCAGTTTCCTGAACGTCGTAATATATCGCGTTCCCAACGGAATGAATTTGGCAACGCCTCCGTCGCATTGTCCCAAGTGCGACTACAAATTGCATTGGTACGACAACATCCCCGTGCTGTCCTACATCATTTTGGGCGGCAAGTGCCGTAACTGCCAGCAGCCGATATCTTTCAGGTACACGGCAGTGGAGTTGCTTAACATGGCGTTGTGGCTGTTGTGTGCTTGGCAGTTTATGGGCAATTGGTTCTATATGGTAACAAGTTGCTTGTTTTGCTCGGTGCTTATTTGCGTGGCATTCATCGATTTGGAACATCAGTACATCTACGACGCGTTTATTTGGATGTTGCTCGGACTTGGAATTTTGGCAATTTTTGCCGACCGGAACGGCGAAGTTTGGTGGTACAGGCTTATCGGCGGCGCGGTGGGATTTGCATTTTTCTTTTTGTTCTACGGCATCGCTTACCTAATTTACAAACGACCGGCAATGGGCTTCGGCGACGTTTTGCTTGCCGCTGTTTGCGGTTTGTATCTGGGATGGAAAAACTTCATCGTAACGGCAATCGTTGCCAGTCTTGTTGGCAGTATAGTGCTGCTTATAGTTCGTTTTTGTAGAAAGGACGACAGTAAAACCGAGTATCCGTTTGCTCCGTTCATAATGTTGGGCGCGGTGGTGGCGTTGCTGTTCGGCAACTACATCATTCAGGCGTATATGTCGCTGTTTACGGCGTAAAACAATCGGGTTTCTTTGCGCAGACACGTAACTGCGGTTGCGTTTTGCAAATAACAAAAGCACTCTCCTTTGGAGGAAAACAAATGCCAAAATACAAATATACGGCAGTAAACGTCAAAAAGGAAAAGTTTACCGGAACGTTCATTGCCGAAAACGAGCAAGACCTCACCGAACAACTTGCCAAGCAAAACCTGTTTTTGGTGTCCTGCTCGGTCTATTCGGACAAAACCCCGTCATCCTTTTGGACGCTCGGCACCGGCAAAGTGTCCTACGAGGAACTTGCCGGCTTTTGTCGTCAGTTCGCCACAATGTTGGGCGCGGGCATAAGCATTATCGACAGTTTGGAAAATATCATAAATCAACCGTTTTCCAGTTTCTTCAAAAAGATAATGGAACGCGTCTACGAGGACGTCCGTACCGGCAAAATGCTTGCCGAAGCGGTGGACAGCCACAAAAAAGTGTTCCCCAACTTTTTCAGAAGCATGCTGTATATCGGCGAGGAAAGCGGCAGGCTTGAGCAGGTGCTGTTGTCCCTTGCGGACTATTACGACCGCGACTGCAAACTCAAAAAGCAGGTCAAATCGGCATTGGCGTACCCCATAATGCTGGGCGTGTTGCTAATCGGCATAGTTTTGCTTATGATGTTGTTTGTCATTCCCACGTTCCGTTCGGCAATGGACAAAATGAACGTCAAAATAACGGGTATAACGGCGGTAGTGTACGACTTGAGCGACTTTATGCTTGCCAATTGGCGCATTATTCTTTTGGTAATATTTGCCGTAGTCGGGCTTTTGTTGCTGTTCGGACTTACCAAAAAAGGTAAGTATTTTTACTCAATGCTGAAAGTTAAAATGCCGTTCATCGGTCCTGTGGCAATCGACCTTATCACCGCGCGCTTTGCAAGAGGTTTTGCTTTGCTTATCTCCAGCGGTATGGACGCGGTAGAAGCGCTCAAAGTCATCAACGTGGTGTTGGATAACGTCTATGTGGAAAAGAAGTTTGCCATCGCGGTGGAAAACGTGTGTCAGGGTATGAGTTTGACCGAAGCGTTCAAACAGCAAAAAATCTTCCCGGATATGCTCATTCAAATGATAAACGTAGGCGAAAAAACCGCCGGTTTGGAAGAGGTTTTGAACAAGTCTTTTAGTTACTTCGACGACAAAGCCGAGCGCGCGCTAACTTCGCTTGCGGCAAAAATTCAACCGATTATGATAATAATCATGGGTGTTGTTGTGGGCGTGATGTTCATCGCGGTGTACTCTCCGATGTTGGACATAATGAACAATATCGGCAACATTTCTTCGCCGGATATACCTAACTACTAAAAATTGTAGGCAATTTGCCCAAAAGCGGCGCACCGGTTTTGCACCGACGCCGATAGCGGCATACCTAGTACTCTTTTCGGGGTAAGCGATATGGATCTTAATTACGAATTATTACTGTTTTTCGTGTATCGAAAAATCATCAAACGCAAGGACGTTGAACCGATTGCCGAAGCGTGCAAAAAATTGCAACTTCCCGTGGAAACGTACCTCATTGCCAAGGAATATTGCACCGAAGTTACCGCATTGGAAGCAATGGCAGACTTTTTCTGTATGCCCTGCAGCGAGTTGGATATGTTGGATATCGACGAGGACTTGTTTAACCAATTCGGCTTCGAATTTATGAAAAAGCACAAAGTCGTGCCTATTTGTCGCAACAAAAAGGGCGTTTTGCTTTTGGCTGTCGGCCGTCCGTTGGATTGCAACGCAATTTCCGCAATCGCCTCTCGCTTCATTTGTCCGTTGGATTTCGTTCTTGTTCCCACTGTGCAAATCGATCGCCACATCGATTCCATAATGGCGGTCATTTCCACCTCTACGGCATTGGAAGATTTGAACGCCGAAAAAGACAAGGAATTGGCAAAAATCAACAACTCCGGGGAGTTTAGCGGAGTGGGCAAGGAGGACGACGTAATAAACACGTCGGCTGTGCGTTTGGTGGATTCCATCATTCGCGAAGCAATTCCTTACCGCGCCAGCGACATTCACATAGAGCCGTTTGAAAAGGTTGTAAAAGTGCGCTACCGTATAGACGGCGACTTGCAGCCGCGTGCCGAGTTCCCCATCGAAAGTTACACGGCAATTTGCGCTCGTATAAAGATTATTTCCGGCATCAACATTGCCGAGAGGCGTATTCCGCAGGACGGACGTATAAACATGAACGTCGGTGGCAAGGAATACGACTTCCGTGTGTCCAGTTTGCCTACAGTCTACGGGGAAAAGTTCGTTATCCGTATTTTGGACAAAACTTCCTTCAACTTTTCTCGTGCCGAACTTGGCTTCACCGACAAGGAAAATGTTGTAATCGACCGCATTTTGGAACGTCCTCACGGCATAGTGCTGCTGACGGGCCCCACAGGTTGCGGAAAAAGTACCACCCTGTATTCGTTTTTGAAGGAAGTCAATAAACCGCAAGTCAACATCGTAACGGTTGAAGACCCGGTGGAATACACACTGTTCGGCGTAAACCAAACGCAGGTCAACACCAAAGCCAACATGACGTTTGCCTCGGCATTGCGTTCCATTTTGCGTCAAGACCCGGATATCATCATGATCGGCGAAATTCGTGACGAAGAAACGGCGCAAATAGCCATTCGCGCAGCAATAACCGGACACTTGGTTTTCTCCACTTTGCACACCAACGACGCGCCCGGCGCAATCGTTCGTTTGGAAGATATGGGCGTGGAAGACTACCTTGTTTCCGACGCGCTCGTGGGCGTAATCGCTCAACGTTTGGTAAAAAAACTTTGTCCCGCTTGCAAAAAGAAGGGAAAAACCACCGCCAAGGAAATGGAACTTCTTGGCATAAACGAGCCCATCACGATATATCGACCGCAGGGCTGTCAATTTTGTAACGACACGGGCTACAAGGGCCGTGTTGCCGTTCACGAAATTATGTACCTCAACGACGAAATGCGTCAGGTAATTTCCAAGGAAAAAACCATTGAGGGACTGCGTAATATCGCAATTCAAAACGGAATGCACACCTTGTGGGAATCTTGCAGGGACTACGTCATTGCAGGCGCAACCAGCATTCAGGAATTGGTGTCGCTTTCGGTAGAGTAGCGGCGGCAGTAAGTCGCGCCAAAGTAAGTGCAAAAACAATAAACCGGTAGGAGTATTTTTCAGCGTATGGCTTATCAACATTTTTATTCGCGAGTGCCGTCCAGGGTAAGTATGTTCAACAAGGTGGACGGTTTCGACACGTTTGCCGCATCCGACGTTTTCACCCGCGCCTATGTGGAGGAAAATTTGTTGCCGATAACTTCGTTTGCCCCCGGCAAGTACGAGGCGGCGTATATTCGCACCGGAAAGTTGCCCCCTATTTATTGGAGGTACGTCAATGCCGCAGGCGACACGGTCCTTAGTTCCGTAAGTTTTATCGCAAGGGACTATACCGGCGAACGCAGCAGTTGGCTTATACATACGTTGGTTCCTAGCGAGGAGGAGCGCGCGGCGATAATTCGTTCCACGGACAGGCAAATTCTTTCGCCCGAGCAATTCGTGACGGCTATCGACGGCTTCAAAATCACCTATGCAAACGCCTCCCCGATAAAGGGCTACGAGCAACTGCCTTACATGCCTTCCCGCGTGCCGGACGTGGAGTCGCTCACGGCAAAGTACGGTGCAAGTCAACTTAAATGGCTCATATTCGCGTTTTTGTCCGTTGCTTGCGGTAAGTGCAAAAACGTCTACGTGGGAATGGGCAAAAATTCCCAAACTATTTCCTCCGACGCGCTGGATTTGGTCAATAAGTTGTTTCAGGTTTTTCCGCACAACGTGCGGGACAGAATTCCGTTTATAACCTATACCACGGAATACAACAAGCTTAATTGCTTTGCGGTAAAGTTTTTGCCGTCGGATTGTATGACCATGCCGGCAGGCAAAGGCTATCAGTTCGATTTGGTTGCGCACACAGTCGAGGGCATACGCGAAGCCGACTACTTGTCCGAGCAAATGCTCGTCGATTTCTTTTTCAGTTTGATTGCCGACAAACAACTTCGTTTGCGGTTTGTGAAATACGCACAACGCGCGGCAAATGCGGACAGTTCCCTTGCCGTACCCTCTTTCAAAACGCTTAACGCCATCGTAACGCTGTTCAGGCAGGTATCCAAGGCGTACACGGAAAAGCAATTGTTGCCCGTCGACGACAAGGTTTTGGAGATGTTCTCCATTTACGAAAAGTATCGTAACATTTTGTCGCCCAAGGAAAAATGTACCGTGTACAACAGTTTGCAACGCTACATGCGGCTGCATAAGCCTATCCCTACAAGCGTTTTCAACAAGGTGAGCAAATTGTACCCCAGCGAAACGCCCCACGTAAAATCCTGCGTGATGCGCATAATGCTGGATCTGATTCACACCGACATAATGCGCGACAAATTGTTTGCCTTTGTAAAAAGCAATTTTGATTCCGAAACGGCGCGCAGTCAGTCCATAATTTGCAGGCATCTTATTCGCGTGTATTACGGCGGATTTTTGCAACTTCAAATTTTGGGACTTTTGGACGGGTGCTATGCAAAGCAGTCCGAGGGCACGCAGGATTTTGTACTGGACAAACTTTTGCTCTCCATCCGCACGCAAAGCATTCGTCAGCAACTGTTTGCCTTTTTTGAAAAGCAGTACGACGTTTTTACGCAGGAACAAAAAAAGTTGCTGTATCGCACGTTGTTGGATTCGTTGAACGAGGCCGACGATTTGAGCGTTGCCGTGGTGCAGTTTATCGATAAGCACGTAGGCAAAGAACCTTCGGAAGTGTCCGACGTCGTTGCGGAAAAAATCGTTGCCATTTTGGATGCGGAATGTCGCAAAACCAACGAACTTATTCGCGTGTTGGCAACGGACAACGGTTTTTGTTTGAAAGCCGTTTTGCCGCAACTACTAACTTGGACAAACCGCAAAGTGTTCCCCAAGTTCACCGATATAGTTGTTTCCTCATCGGTTGCAAAAGCCGCTATGATTTTCTACTCCTGCCTTTCGGTGGACAATCCGCCTGCCGACGCGGTAAAAGGGCTTAGCAAGGCAATCGATCCGCTTACGGAAAAAATCGGCGATTCGGACTTCTTCCGTTTGTCCGACGCGTATGCAAAAATCAGCAGGTACGTTGCCACGCACAAACAAAGCACTTGGTTTTCCCTGTGCGACAAATTGCTTACCGAAGTTATGCAGCCCTCGCTTTGCAAGCGCGTTACCGACTGTTTGTGCGTAAAGCCGCAGTCCGACTACATTGCAAAAACCTGTAAGTTTGCGGCAACCTATCCCTTTGTGAAGGACGCTCCTCTGTATGCGGCAGTGCCGGCGGTGCAATCGATTCTTAACGGAGAGTTGCCCTTCACTTGCCTAAAACAATTGTATATGCTTGCACCTATCAAGAGGGAAAGGGACTACGTTTCTCAATTGTTTGAGGACTTGCTGCTTGGCAGCAAAGAAAAAATCTCCACCGACGTGGACGTGGAATACCTCGTTCAACTCAACTTGGTGACTTCGCTTATTCGCAGCGGCGAGTTGGATTTGGACAAAGCGTATTCTATGTGCTACGACGGCATGGAGCGCAAGTTTGCAATTGCCTATAAGGACGACTCAAAAAAGTTGGCAAAAAGCGGTGCGTATGCCGCCGTTCAGGCAACCTACACCGTAATTTGCGCTTGCGTAAAAATACGCGCCACCGACGTGGACGATGCCGTAAAACAGTCGGTTGTGGCAAACGGCAAACAATGTAAAATCGCTCAACTTATTTCTCGGCACGTTGTTCCCATCGGCAATGCCGCCGTAAACGAACTTGTTTCGCTTTGCTCGGCTTTGGACGACAGCCAAGTCGTTGCCGTCGTAACCGACCAACAACGCGGACTTTCGGCGTTTTTCAGAAAGTTGTTCAAAAAGTAAAAGTGCCGTCCGTTGTGTTTTGCGGACGACAAAAAGTGTATATATCAAAAAAACGGATTGTTGCGTCAGTGCTACAATCCGTTTTTTGTTTAGTTTTTGTTTATTTGCGGCTGAGTCGTTTGTCTTCCCCTTCCAGGCGTGCAACTAGCGGTGTTTTTTGGTCCACCAAGCGTGAGAAAATGCGTTCGTCGTATTTATCTCGTATTTGTTGCAATTCCAAGTTTGTGGATACCAACGTTTGTTTGCCTGTGGTCAAACGTTCGTTAAGCACAACGTAAAGGTATTCCTGCGTTACGTTTTTAACGTTCTTTTCCGTGCCTAGGTCGTCGATAATAAGCACGTCTACGTCGGTTAAATTGTCTAAAATAATTTTGCGTTCGGCAACTCCGTTAAGGTAGCAATCCAAAAACAAATTGTTCAGTTTGAATGCCGTCAAAAAGGTTACGGTTTTGCCGTGGTCGGCGCAGTAGTTGGCACAGGCGCAGAGTAAATAGGTTTTTCCGCATCCCGTTGCGCCGAAAAGCAACGCATTGCGTTTGCCTTCGCCCGAACATAGTTTTTGTGCGGCGGAGTATACCTTTTGATTGTGTTTGGACGTTTCGGCGGAGTTTTGGAAGGTGGACGTTTTGTCCGGAATATTGCTGTCGGCAAGTATGGCGTTGCGCAGTGCGTCTAGGAGGCAATGGCAAACGTTTTCTCCTGCGATGCCCGTGTCGTTGCAGTCGGTGCAAAAGTAGTGCGGCGTAAGGTCTTGTTCCGTCAAGCCGTAAAGCGTTAGCAGTTTTTTGCGTTGCGCCGAAAATTTTGCAACGTCCTTTTGGGCTTGCGCTTGTTCGGACGGAGTTCCCAATGCCGATTTTACCTGCGCGGTGCGCAATGCCTGTTCGCATTGTTTCCAATCGTCCTTTTGGCGCAATTGTTTAAGCACCTGTTCGCAACGGTTTTCCGCCTGATATTTTCGCTCGTCGATCACGCGTTTGGCTTGCAAAATTAGTTGAGATTTATTCATTATTCCTCCGTTTCGTCCAAAGCGGTAAACAGCATATTAAGTTGCTGTTCGGTATAATTGCGCCGTTCGATTTCTACCCCGCCGATGTTTGGAGAGGCGGTTGTTGCGGTGGATTGTTTGCTTTGTTCCAGTGCCGTTTGCGCTTGTTCGGCAGTGCGAACGTTGCGTTGGGCAAGGTCGGAAAGTACTCGGTTTATGTACGCCATCGGCGCATTTGTACCGGCAGAGCGTTTGGCAACAAGCAGTATCACATCCTGCGGCATTTGCCAGTTCGAAGTCCAAGTTTTGTACAGGTTTCTGTCGCCGGAGGTGACTTTGCGTTCCAATCCGCAAGCGTTAAGCACTGCGGAAATTTGTTCGTCGGTTTGCTCCAACGCCGCCAAATAGGTGTGCAGTCCGTCTAGCGTCGTTACGCCGTTTTTGTGCAGTTTTTCCATCACCGACGCAACGCCTGCCAGCGTTCTTATACCGCTTTTGAAGCAGTATTTTGCAATAGCCACAATAGTGTCGTCGTCAAACCCGCGACGAAGCCAATCGGTAACGTATTCGTCCACGACGGCGTCCAAACTTTGGTAGTACACGCCTATTGCCTTGTTTACGTTGCGAGCCAGGTCGTAAAGTCGTTGTTTTTGTGTTTGGTAAAATTCTATTTCCTTTACCGAAAGCGCGCCCTTTTTGTAGTATTCAGTCAGCAACGCGTCAAGTTTGCCCATTCCGCCGGATTTACACGTCTTTGCCACGTTCACGATAACGTCGGCGGCAAAGCCGAAGTCCTTTGTCCATTTTTCGTACATTTCGCGGTCGGAGTAGTCGAACTTGCGGTTGCTTCCGAGAGCCTTAAACACGATTGCCAAATCGGCGTCGTATTTTTGCTGACTGTTAAGGTTGTCCTGCACGGCGGCAAGTCCCGTTGCGCCTTTCAGCAATTGGTTGCGCGCAACCGTCAAAATGTAGCGGTAGTTTATGGCGTTGCCTTTAAGTTCCACACAGTATTTTGCCACGGCAATCAGCGCTGCAGGTTCAAAGGTGGTGTTTTCCAAAAAGGTGAAATACTCGTTATATTCGGTGGTGGTTATCATTCTTCCTTCGATAACCGACTGCATTTCCTTGCTGAATTTGGCATATTTAGACGGATTGATTTTTTTCAGCGCGCTTGCCGATTCTTTTAGCGAAAGGTAGATGATTTGCGGAGGATCGTCCGAAGTGATATGCACAAGTCCCAATTCGTCCCAGTACAAAAACGCCTCCAAAACCTCCCGTTCGGAAAGGTTAAGTTTGGCTGCAATGGTCGCGCAGGAGTTGTCCGTGCCGTCGGAAGTGCATAAAGTCAGCCCCAAAAGGTAAACCGCGCTTCTGACATCCGGCGCATCCGGAAGATAGTTAATGATAAATCGATTGTCAACGGTGGTTACTCCGTTGCCTATCGGTTGTTTTTCTTTTTCGCAAAATCTCATTTTGACCTCATTTTCGTCCAAAGTCTTGCCAATTTGTCCTGTATCGTATATAATACAAGTTGATATATCTTGCGGTTTTGTGTCCGCAACGCGTGCTTACGGACGGCAACTAAGCAATGCCCGAAGCAGTGTTTTTAAGTGTATCACAAAACGGCAACCTTTTCAACGTTTTTTAGGCAACTTGGCAAAATTATAGTGAGGGATAGAATGAGGATAGTCCGACTCGTAGCACAAGACGTGCAAACAAAAGAAAAACAAATTTTCACGTTCAATACGTCCCGCGAGGGCAATTTGCCCGTAACCGCCAAGGGAGGAAGGCTGTTCGGCTACTTGGAGTTTTGTTTCACCGACCGCGTGGAAAGCGTAATGGACGTGGAAGTGGACTTTTCTGTTTGCGGCGAAGCCTATTTTTTAGGCAAGTACCACACCGAGGGCGGCGTAAAAACGCTGCTTAAAAAGCACGTCGACGGAAAGTGGCAGGTTGTTGCTCGTTCCAAAGCCACCGAGTATGTGGAAAATTTGTTGGGCGAAAACCTCGTAGAGGTGCTTGGTCGAGATTACGTAGGCAATCGCGCCGTGGAAGATTTTGGCGGCGATTTGACTAAGCTCAAAAAAATCGGACTGCTTGCCGACGTGGAAAACGGTATCGTCGCAGCGCAGGCACAAGCCGACGCGATCCGTCAAAACGCGCTGGACAAGGTAAAAGATTACGCCGATAACCCCGGCGAAGAACCGTCCAAAAGGCTTGCGGCAATCCAAGACCAACTTGACGCCGTAGGCGAGCAACTGCAATCCAAAAATGCCGAACTGGCGCAATGTCATGGCTCTGCCGTTGCCGATTCGGTTTGCGACGAAATCAACAAACAACTTGCTTCCGCGCAGGAAAAGTACAACGCTTTGACCGAAAAACAGGCGGATATCGATGTTTTACGCGCGTCTGTGCGTTTGCGCAAGGACGTGGACGCCCTTTTGCCCAAAATTCGTCAAATAGAAGCCGTTGCAAAACAAAGGGACGAGTTTCAAAAGCAACGCTACGCCGCCACCGGGGAATTGGAGTGGCAGGAAAACGAACTGGCTTCGATAAACGCCGATTTGGAAAAGAAAAACGCATTGTATGCCGCCACTCAGGACAAGCGCTCCCGCATAGAGTCGGTCAACGCAGAATTGGCAACGATAGCCGAACTTTACGAAAAAAACAAGCAACTTAACGAACAACTTATCGACCTTGCCGAAAAGCAGCAACGCTTAACTTCTGAAAAGGTGCTGTACGCCGAGCGTTTGGCAACGGTGGAAAAAAATCTTGCCGAACTCAATCGCAATCTTGGGGAGTACAGCGTACCCAGTCGCTCGGTGGGTGAGTTGCTGGAAGCCGTTCGCGTTGACGTAAAAATTGACGAAGTTACCGCTCAAATAGACAAAATCAATGGCGAAATTGCCGTAAAACAAAGCCGCATAGCCGAAAAGGAAAACGGCTTGGTTACGCAACTTAAACGGTTCCGCTCGGTTTTACAGTTGGATGTGGCTGTTTCTCCCATAAAAGCCAAGGACACCATTTTGCAGGTGTTGGAAGCCAAATATTCCAAGTTGGAAGCAATAAACACTTCGTTGGAGCAAAAACTGCTCAACCTGCGTCGCGCGGCGGAAGACTACAAATACCGCATTTTGCAAATCGAGCAATCACGTTCCGTGCTTATTGCGCGCAGGGACAAAGCCGTTGCCGTCAAGCAGGAGGAGTTCAAGCGGGAAGTTTACCTCAGCACGCAACGCGTGTATTCGGACGACGTCAGCGGTGTGTTTGCCGTAACCGCCAACCTCGGCGACGAACAAATAGACAAACTTAATCAAGCTATTGCCGATCGCGACAGAGAGAAAGACGAACTTACAAAAAAGGCGTATTCGCTAGAGGGCGCCATAAAAGAAA
>CAKRAM010000006.1 GCA_934294965.1 uncultured Clostridia bacterium | reverse complement strand
ACACGGCAAAGCAACTTGTCTACTTGTCCGACGTGGTTGCCGGCAGACTGAAAAACACTCAAACCGAACAGGACGTAACCGACGTAGTAAACGACTTTACGCAAAACCAAACCTGGCTGGAGGTTGTCTGTGCAGGTAGCCACGGCAGGTTGGATCCGGACGGAGAGGGCATATATCAGGAAGTTTTCGACAAAAACGAACTTAAAATTGCCGCCTCGGGCGAAACCGACGATGTTTACGTAAAAAACGGCAGAATGTGTAACATCCGCAAAATCACCGACGATTTGTACGTTCGCACTTCGGTGGAAATGCAGGATAGCGTCGATTTGATTTTGTACCGTTTGTTCATAATGGCGGCGGTGCTTATCCTCACGCTTATGTTGAGCGTGGTGCTTAATCGTCGCACAAGCGGCAAAGTGGTGGACGCATTCAACAACGTCAGCGCGCATTTGCGGCTTGTAGGTTCGGACAAGTACACCGAGTTGGACACAACCCACAAGTACGAGGAAGTTGCCGAAGCCTATCGCGAAATTAACTCGGTCAACAGAAACATCATCAACTACGTGGACGCGGTAAAAGCCGAAAGCGAAAAAGCCAACTTCGTTATCAACAACATGTTGGAAGGCCTTATCATCGTGCGCGCGGACGGAACGGTTTATTGTGCCAACAAACAGGCGTGCGTGTGGTTCGACGTTAGGGAAAACTGCACGGACAAGCGTTTTGAACAGGTCATCGGCAACGAGTTCGTCCGTCAAAAAATCGTCGAGTCCGTTCAGAACAAAACAAATTGCGATTTCGACTTGGAAATTACCGACGAACCAACGGTGTTGCAGGTAAAAATCACTTGGTTCAAGGGCGATCCCTCGCAGGAAAAATCCGAACTTATGTTTTTGGTCGCCTACGACGTGACCGCAGAACGCAGCGAGGAGCGCAACAAAGCCGAGTTTATTGCCAATGCATCCCACGAGCTAAAAACGCCCATAACGGCAATCAGCGGCTTTGCCGAGCTTCTTTTAAGCGGTTTGGTGGCGGATTCCTCCAAACAAAACGAGTACGTTCGCAATATCTACAACGCGTCTATCAGCATGCGCAGCACCGTTGAGGAAATGCTGTATTTGTCCAAGATAGACGAGGCAAGTTTTGCGTCGGTCACTTCGGAATCGGTGGATTTGGCAAAACTTATCCGCACGGTATCTTCGGATTTGTTTGATAAAGCCAACCTCAAAAACGTTTCGGTTTGCTGTTTCGGCGAAAACGTTTTTACAACCGGCAAAACGGCGCTCATCAAACACTTGGTTACAAACTTGGTGGATAACGCCATAAAATACAACAAAGACAACGGCTCGGTTACAGTCAGTGTCACGCATAACGACGACGGCGCGGTACTGACCGTTTCGGACACGGGCTACGGAATAGAAAAACAAAACCTCGAACGGGTTTTCGATAGGTTCTTCCGCATGGACAACAAACGTTATTACGAGGTGGAAGGAGTCGGCTTGGGGCTGGCAATTGCCAAAAAGATTTGTGATTTGCACCGAGCAACCATATCGGTGGTAAGTCAACCCGGCAAAGGCACAACCTTCACCGTGCAGTTTTTCGACAAGTATTTTCGTAAGCCGACAGTAGGTGCCGACAAAAGTAAATAAACAAAAAACGGGTTAATTGCATATCATAGGAGGTATATATCATGAAAGCAGAACCGCTCAAAACAGATTTGATTGGCGACAAAACGCTTAAAACCGACGAAAGAATAGAGTTTTTCGGCTCAGTTGACGAACTTCAAGCCAACATTATGTTGGTCGTTCACTACGTGGAAGACATCAAAATGCAAATGGAACTTCGCAAAATTTCCTCGCTATTGTCCACGATGATGGGCGAAGTTGCAGGCGGATACGGTCACATAGGAGAAATGCACCTCAACGAGTTGTTGGAACTTATTGCCAAATACGAGGAATCGGTAGGGCATTTTAACGGTTTCATTTTGCCGGGAACAACGCTTATGGGCGCGCGTTTCCACGTTTTGCGCACAATAACTCGTCGTGCAGAGCGCGCATACGCACGCGTGTTCGAAAAATACGGCGGCAGCGAGTACATTTTTGAGTATTTGAACAAAATGTCCACGCTGTTCTACGCAATTGCGCGTAACTTCGACGAAAAATAAACGTTTTGCCTTGCCAACCGATTTACTATTTTCGCAATAGCTATTGACATCGATTGGCGAAAATGTTACAATGAATAAAATCGACTAACAATCAATATTTGTGAGGGCTAATATGAAAAATTGCAATCGCTGCGGCAATGAACTTAACGACAATGCCATCTATTGTCCCAAATGTAACGAACCGACGGATTTGTTCGAAAAAGTATATCACGAACCTTCTCGCCTTCAAAAAGCGGCAAAAATCATAATGGCGATTTTCACCGTTATATACGGCATCACCGCTTTGGTAACGTTGCTTATGTTGGAAAACGGCGTTTGGGCAATTGCTTTTGCCTCGTCGATTATGTTCATTGTAAGTTTTATTCTCGCCAGCGAGTACGGCTCCCGCGTTTCTTCCTACGGGGACGTAAGTGTGCTTTTCAAAGTTTTGATTTTGATTTTCTCCAACGCCATCTCCGGCATAATGATTTTGGCGGCAGGCAACAAAAAGAAGACGGACGAAAAACACCCCGCAAAATAGTTGTTTACAGTATAAAGGCGTTGCCGAGTTTAGGCAACGCCTTTTTGTTACAATAAAAAACGTGTATGTTCCTCAATCGGACTTACACGTTCCCGTTACTCATTGACACCGTTGTATTTTATCAAATTTTCCGCGTTTTTTGTTGTTAAATTCTCTCTCGGGATCAACGCAAAGTTGACGAAATCTTTTTGATTTTGGACGACGAAGATATTTTCGATGGTGAAACCGAAATACTTCCGCTGTCGTTGTGTTTG
>CAKRAM010000005.1 GCA_934294965.1 uncultured Clostridia bacterium | reverse complement strand
CATTAACTCGGCTCAATTACGCCTACGACATACGCACGTTTTTCCGTTACTTGTGCGCAAAAATTCCCAGATTTAGAAGCAAAAACACAAATGAACTTACGCCTATCGACATCGAATCGCTTTCCCCGTTTGAAATTGAAGCTTATTTGAGTTACGTTGAAGTTTACAAGGACCAAAACGGCACTGTGGTTCGCAACGGAGATCGCGGAAAAAGTCGCAAACTGGCGGCGATCCGCTCACTTGTTAAGTACTTTGAAAAGAAGCAAGTTATCCGCTACAATCCCACCGCTTCCGTCGATACGCCCAAACAGCGCGAAAAAGAAATCATCCGTTTGAACACGGAAGAAGTTTCCGCAATGTTGGACGTTGTAGATACAGGCGACGGTTTGAGCCAACATCAACAAAAATATCAGGAAAACACACGCACGCGCGATTTGGCAATGGTAAGCCTGTTTTTGGGAACAGGAATTCGTGTTAGCGAACTTGTCGGCATCGATTTGGACGACGTAAACTTTGAAGATATGAGTTTTGTGGTAACTCGTAAAGGCGGCGCCCGTGTAATTTTGTACTTTTCCGACGAGGTTGCGGGATATTTGTACGATTACTACCAAATGCGAAAAGCCGACAAATCGACCGACGAACAAGCGTTGTTTTTGTCGTTGCAAAAAAGACGAATAACAACACGCGCCGTGGAGAACGTTATAAAAAAATACAGTCAAATTGCCGCGCCGCTCAAACACATTACGCCGCACAAACTGCGCTCAACGTACGGCACGCAACTTTATCGCAGCACGGGAGACATTTATGCCGTGGCGGATGTTTTGGGCCACAAAGACGTAAATACAACGCGCAAACATTACGCAGCAATTACCGAAGACGTCAGAAAAAGCGTTGCCGACAAGGTGAAACTTAGAAACGACACGGACGAACCGAACAAAGACAAATAATATCCGAATTGACGCCGATTTGTGCGAACATCGGCGTCAATTACAATTAAATTTACAACAATAATTATGGCAAAAACAAATCAATTGGAAAACGTCGCGTTAGTCTATTTGGCATTACCTGACTGTGATAAAGAACAAGAAGTTGCCGAAATTTACAGGCTTGTGGAGTCAGCGCGCGGAAAAGTTGTATTCTATACCGAACAAAAACGCAACGCAATAGACAATTTGACCGTTTTAGGAAGCGGAAAATTGGACGAATTGGCAAATTCTCTAAAAACATTGGACGAACCTGTCCAAACGGTTATATTTTCCTGTCCGCTAAATTCCACGCAAAGAGCCACGTTACAAAAGAAACTCGGCGACAACGCGGAAATCGCCGATCGGCTTGACCTGATTTTGGATATTTTTGCGCTCAGGGCAACAACCGGAGAAGGCAAAAAACAGGTCGAACTTGCGCAACTATCCTATAATTTGGCAACGCGTCCGGATAACGTAAAAATGTCCCGCCAAGGCGCAGGAATCGGAACGCGCGGACCGGGCGAAACGAAGCTGGAAACGAACAAACGCGCAATAAGACGGCGCATAAACAGCCTCAACAAGGAATTGAACGAAATTGCCGCGCGCAGAGAAACGACAAGAAAACAACGAGCGGAAAACGATGCTTTTGTGATTGCGCTTGTCGGTTACACAAATGCAGGAAAATCGACTTTATTCAATAGACTGACAAAAAGCGAAATTTACGCCGACGACTTGCTATTTGCCACTTTGGACACCACCGTTCGCAAAGCAAAACTTCCGTGCGGTATCGATACGCTGTTTTGCGACACGGTTGGCTTTGTGAACAAATTGCCGCATCAACTTGTTACCGCGTTCATATCCACATTGGACGAAGCAACATATGCCGACCTCATTTTGAACGTAGTCGATATCTCCGATCCGTATGCCGAAACGCATCTAAAAGTAACTTCCGATATTTTGCTCCAATTGGGAGTAACCGCGCCACAGATTTTGGTTTACAACAAATGCGACACAAACCAATCGTATTGCGGAGTTTCACCTAGCCAAAAATGCGTGTTCGTTTCGGCATTAACCGGCAAAAACGTCGATGTTTTATTTGAAGAAATAGAAAAAGCCGCAATGGAAAGATACGCAAAAATCACGATAAAAATTCCGTTTGACGACTACGGCGCAACAATGAACGAACTGCACAAATACGCAAGCGCTGCAAAACGAATCGATGACGAACACGCGGACGGGGTGATTTTTAAGGTTATCGTCAACCGAAAATATCTGGATAAATTTACAAAATACATTGTATTTGACTAGATTTTTACATGCCAAACAACCAAAAACAGCGTAATAGTCGGCAAAATGAACGCAGATTGCAACATTTTAGAACAATCGTTTTATTTTGCTTGCAAAATATATAAAAGTAATATATAATTTAATTATGAAAAAAGGCGATAAACGTACACAGGAAATATTCGATTACATATCAAACTACGTAACCGACAACGGTTTTCCTCCGTCGGTTAGAGAGGTTGCGCAAAAATTTGCAATCAAGTCCACGTCGACGGTACATTATTACTTCGACAAAATGAAAAATGCCGGACTGATAAACTACGAGCCGAACAAAAAACGCGCAATTTCGCTAAATTCTTCCAAACAAACCGCCAACTATGTGCCTCTTATAGGTAAGGTGAGCGCAGGAC
>CAKRAM010000004.1 GCA_934294965.1 uncultured Clostridia bacterium | reverse complement strand
GACGATTCGTGCGTTTGACGACCCGAGTATCCTTGTGCAAGTTCTTCAAAGCCTTGCATAAAGTCTTCTGCGTTGTCCTGATTTACGTCAAATTTTGCTTTTGCTGCGGCAATTTCCGCTTCGCTCGGTTGTTGTGTGGTAGCAGTTGTGGCTGCTGTCACGTCTTGAGCGGATTGTTCGGCTACGGCGGCAGGTTCGCTTTGCTGCGGTTGTACATCTTCGGTTGGTTGCAAAGTGCTTTCGAGCGCGGCAAGCCTGCGCGCAATTTCGTCCTGATCTTCAAGGTTGGTTTTACTTTCTCTCTTTTTGCGAGAGGGATTTTTCCTCCCGAGAATCGACGTTGCGTCTTCTTGCGTAAATACGTTGTTTTCTATATCGTCGGCGGCGGTAGTGCTGTCAACCAGCGTTTCCATCACGCTTTTTTGATAGTTCCATTCGGACATAAACTGTTGACAGTCGGCGCGTCCTTTATCTGTGAGTTTGTAGTAGCGGCGGCGACCACCGTTGGATTCGGCTCCCCAGTAGGATAAAATCAGTCCGTCTTCTTCCAAACGTTTTAAGTACGAATAGAGCGTAGGCTGTTTGATGACATACTTGATTGCGCTGCGTACCTTAATATATTTGGCAATTTCGTAACCATATTTATCGTTATTGTACAGCGAACACAATATGATTGTTTCTATGTTGCCTTTCAAAAATGTAAAGTCAGCCATATGGCAATCCTCCTTTGTCAAAATCTTACAATATTACTAAATTATTGTCAATAATTTAGACTACTATTTTACACATAGTATATCAAAATGGCATCATATCGCAATGGACTAGACGATTATTGCTCTATAAAAACTGCAAAGTTAGACAAAATTTAGTATTCATTGACGAAAGGTTGACATTAAATTGTTTGATAATTTTTCTATGTTGGTAAAGATAGTGCGCACGAAGGAAAAAGTCGTGCGTATAAAAGTTAATAGCGATTGTTTGGAAGTGTACGCCAATAAGTACGCGTCCGACAAAAAAATCAAGTGCATATTGCAGGATAATGCAGAGTGGATTTTGCGACAAAGAAACTTGATATTGCTTAATAAAAGCGAAGCGACAGGGAAATCCTCACAACATTCCAATGGCGGAGATTTTTGCGCCGATAAAGTCGGCGTTGCCGAAATTTTTGCAGGGCGCGCGTTCTTGCTGTGCGGAAAAACCTATCGTGTTTGTAAATCGGAAGGTGCAAAAGTGTATATCGACGGAGATTTGCTGTATTTGCCGCAAAAATATTCAGTTGATAAACAATCCCGACTTAAAGCGCTAAAGAGTTACGCCAAACGGCTTTCCGAAGTGTATCTTTCGGCGGAAATTTCGCGTTTTGGCAGTTCTGTATCGCTATGTCCAACAAAAATCGAGTATCACGACTTGAAAAACACTTGGCTAAAATGTTCTTGCGCCGCACAGCGAATTGTTTGCTTGGATTATCGCTGTGTCGCCTTACCGCCAAAATTGCAGCGTTATTTGATTGTTCACGCTTTTGCGCATTTTTCAAATTCCGAGCATAATTCGGCGTTTTGGAACGTCGTTTCCAACTATTTGCCCAAATATAGCGATATACGAATCGGACTTAAAGACTACGAATTTTTGTTTGACGTTTAATGCCAATAACTTTGCGCGCAGCGTTACTCATTATTATATGGTATAGTTCCGCGATTTGCTCTGCCGATTTTATGCGTTTGTTGCACGTTCAAACAATAATTTGCGTAATCGGTTAAGTTTCACAACGGAAAATTTATAGTATTTTCGCATGGTTTTATGAACAATCGAGGTCGCGCTTGACGGACTGTACACGAGTAGTGCGTAAGAGTTTGAAAACCGCATTTTCTGTAATTGATGATGCGGAATAGATTCTCCGATTTTAAATAAAAAAATGCCGTATAACAATCAAATTAACAGAACGTTATGCGGCATAAGATTTTGTATATAATATG
>CAKRAM010000003.1 GCA_934294965.1 uncultured Clostridia bacterium | reverse complement strand
TATGTAAAACCAGGTTGCGTCGTAAACCGTGTTGATGCGATTATTTTGCTTATCGGCAAAATCTATCATAGCTCAATTAAACTTGTATGTTTGCAATTATAGCCTAAATTGTTGTGCGCTTCTAATCTTTGCAAGCGAGATTTTTGACTTGTTGCATTATTAACTGTGACACGATAAGGTACAATTTTCGGAGAGGATTATGGATAAAAAGACGGTTAAATTGGAAGATAAACTTAAAAAGCTTGAAGAAATGGCAAATAAAATCGAGCAAGAAGATTCTCTTGAAGAATCTTTGAATATTTTTGTAAAAAGTGTGGAATTGGCGTCGGAATGTATGCAAACGCTGAATGATTGCAAGGGTAAGCTCGTTATTTTGCAGGACAAAATGAAGGAAATGGAAGATGCAAACGGTTGATTTGGCTTATATTGAGCAACTTATCGAACAAAATTTGCCGCAAGGTGACGACGTTGTGTGTCAAGCGGCGCGCTATTCCGTTTGCTGCGGAGGCAAGCGTTTTCGCCCGCAACTTTTACTCAATGCGGCGCAAGCATGCGGAAAAATTACGCCCAATGCCGAAAAATTGGCGTGCGCGATAGAATTTGTCCATAACTATTCACTCGTTCATGACGATTTGCCTTGCATGGACAACGACGACTTCCGTAGAGGAAAGCCGACATGCCACAAAAAATACGGAGAAACGATTGCCGTTCTTGCAGGTGACTTGCTTTTGAACCTTGCCGCTGAAATTGCATTCTCCGGAGATTTTTCCGTTGTCGGATATGCCGAAGCGTGCAAATTCTTGTTTGAAATGAGCGGCAATAAGGGCATGATTCACGGTCAATCGTTGGATTTGTTTACGCCCGTGCAATCGGTAAACGTCGCTATCGAAACGGCTTTCGCAAAAACAGCCGCTTTGATTAGGGCTTCACTCGTGTGCGGTGCATTGTGCGCAAACGCGTTGCCCGAATACTTGCCGATTATCGACAAAATCGCGCTTTCGCTCGGAATTGCCTACCAAATCGCCGACGATCTTGCCGATGCCGATAAATGCGAAAAATCATTTTTGGGCGCGATGTCGGCGGTAAAATGCGTTGAATTGTTCGATAAATATATACTAGACGTAAAAGAACATGTGGCAAAATTGCCGTATGATTTCGGTTTTGTCAGCCGCGTGATGGATTGGCTGTGCGATATTGTTAAACCTGCTTGGTAGAGACAAGTACTAAAATTTGAACTAAAAATGCATTTCCGTGAATCAATTTTTCCTGTATTAAATACTGTATTGTGTATAATGTAGCATGCAAATATACAAAATGCTTGCAATTTTATGCAAAATGTGCTAATATATGTAGTGCATACAAAATATGCTTCAACTTAATAAAAATCGGTGGTGCAGTATTCTAGTCAGAAGCAAATATACTGAAGGCGGGGCTAAAAGACCGTCGACGAGCATATCGATGAAGTTTCTGGTGCTGGCTTTCGTTGCCCAAACGAGGGCTTGTGCTGGAAGTTAAGATTGATGGGTAAGGCATAACGGCATATGTTCTATCCCCATCTTTCGTGGAGACTCTACAGGGTGGTTTCGCCTTAATGGCGCAACTACTCTCTGAGATTAAACCTGCTATGCGGTGAATTTGAAAGCTGTGTACAGCGTAGCTTGTTTTGAGTGGGGTTTTGGGAGTATTGAACGACAAAACGTTTGTTGGCCAACAACGTTTTTCGACTGCTTTACGAAATGAATTCTGCAAAAGAAACTAAAGTACGTGGGCTTCTGCAAAGGAAATCTTCTAGACTGTTTGCACCTATCGGAGATTATAGTACGGACTAAGTGGCGATTCAGTTGCACGTGCGGTAACGTCGTGCACGCGAAACGAAAAGGAAACTGCTTCTTCGGCGACGGGAAGTTTTTGCGTGGGAAATCCTACTGAACCTATGCCGTAAGGTTTATCCGATAGGTTACCACCTTTTTTATGTTGAAATATAAATAATTGTAAGCCTACGCCAACGGTTTCCGTTTGGCGTAAATATTTATTGAGAGGTTGCCTAAAACCGACAAATTTATGAAAAACAACGAAACGACTACAACCGACAGTCCGGAGCAAACGGACGTCCCCTTACCTTCTAAAAACGAAAAACACAAAAAAGAAAAAGACGTAAAGAAAAAGAAAAGACACAACACGTGGCCGCTTAAAGCAATGGTGATTACTTTTGCGTTGTCCTTTGTTGTGAACGCCGGTTCGGAACTTGTTTTGGACGGGGCGCATTTGTGGGTGGCTATATTGCTCACGTTGGTCATTTTGTTTTTAGGCGTAATTTTCGATATGTTGGGCACGGCATCCACGTCGTGCGATATCGAGCCGTTTTTATCTATGGCTTCACGCAAAGTTAAAGGCGCAAGAACGGCTGTAAAACTTGCAAAAAAGAGCGACGTAGTGTCCTCGGTATGCAACGACATTGTCGGCGATATTTGCGGAATTGTTTCCGGTGTGTGCGCCGCAGCGATTTCTTCGTCGCTACTGGAAAGTGTTTTACCTCAAGGGTTGGACGGCACATTGGTGTTCTTTATAAAGGTTGCCGTGTGCGCGCTTGTT
>CAKRAM010000002.1 GCA_934294965.1 uncultured Clostridia bacterium | reverse complement strand
CGCACCGCTGTTGTTTTCGGTTGCGCGGATTGCCTTGTCGGAAATTTCCAACGTGCCGTAGAGGTTTTTGAGCTTGGCTACAAATTCTTGATAGTTCGGCGCAGCCGCGATGGGCAAATCTCCGCCTTCGTCGCAGGCACTTATGCCGCCGTTAAGCGCATAACTTACCCTTTTGCGAATTTCGTTACCGTACACGTTGCTTGCGGTTTTTTCCATTTTTGCCAAAAACGGATTGATTTTTGTGTTGAGTTGATCGGTTACCACGTCCAAATAGAACGTTTTGAGTGCCTTTTCGGCATTAGATAAAGTTACCATGTTTTTCTCCTTGTTATTTTGCGTTTATTGCGTTTGATTTTTTCGGTTTTGCGCGGTCAATGGTCAACCGTCGACTTTGCCGCTTACTTTTCCGAAAAAGATTTTAGGGCAAGGCGGGACGCCTCGCCGAGAGATTTTGCCCGCACGGGTTCAGCCATACCGAGCGCACCGCCCGAGCCTATAACACGCGGGGCGACGTCGCTTGTGGTAGTTTTTTGCAGTAGATTGCGCGCGATATCGGGGTTTTGGCGCAAAAATTGTTGCAAACTTTCCACAAGTTGAGTTTGACTTTGGCAGGATTCCTCCTGCCCGTTTGTTGCAGCCGAGCAGTCCGTTGATTGCGCCGAATTTTTTTGTTCGTCGGTTGCCTTCACGTATGAGGCGTTTGGCGCATCTTGGACTTTTGGCTGCGTCGGAGCTTTGCCGTCGGAAACTGTTTGAGCGACGGCTTGCTCCGCTTGCGGTGGCGTTTGCTCGCTTGTACCGCCCGTTTGATTTTTGAGTTTGGACAGTTCCTGACACTTTTTGGTGTAGCTTTTTTCCAACTCCTCGTAGCCGCGTAACAGTTCATCCGCGGTGGTAAACTTGCCAAATCGGCAAGGCTTTTGCTTTTCGCTGTTTATGCTTTCGGCAACTATTCCGTTGTCCGATTGAGTCAAATCGTTTTTTTCTTCTAAAACGTTATTTATTTCCATATATTTTCCTCCATATTTTAATTGTTAGGCAGTAAGAATTACGTTTGAATCAACCGCAAAAGTATGCGGCGACTCCGTCAAAATACATCAATTAGCGTCGCAGACAGCCTAAATTAACGATATAAGTGCTTTCGCTTACCCATGCGGCGCGTATTTGTCTTAACACTGTTGCTACTGCCTAGGCAGTGAAGATTTGAACTTCCGTGCTTTGTGTGACCGAAAACAAGTTTTTCTTTGAGATAATCCTATTTTGAGGCGGAGTATTCTTACTTTTTCAGAATTGACATCACACAAAGTGCATCGCAGTTGTAGGTGTGCCAAAGTGTTGCAGGACTAGGCAGCGTTGCGATGCTGTACTTTTCCCGTACAGCGAGCGACGATAACAACGTCCTGCGGCGCTTGGGTGCGCTTACAACCACGAAAGTTCAAATCGAAACTGCCCTAGCAAACCAAGTTTTCAAAACCCATGATTTGCAATATTTTTTGCTTAACTTCGCTGTTCATTTTGCCGTTTTCGTCGGTCAAAACCCCTGCCGAAATCAAATCGAACAGCATACTGCGACGAGTTGCAGGTGTATCCGACGATTCGTTGTCGGTTTGAAAAGTTATATCGTCGGCGGACAAATCCGAGCCGACAAAACCTTTGACCTCTGCGCGGCTGTCACTGCCTACCAGTCGCATAAGTTTGGTTGCAGTGACGTACTGCTTGTACAACCTCAAAATGCACTTGGCAACCAGCATCACGCAGGATTTGATGCTGTCTATGCCGGAAGAAATGCGAAGTTCGTCCTGCTCGGCAATAAGTTGCAAAGCCACACCGCTTTTTATGTTGCTTGGCGTGCTGCTGCCGACGGCAAACTCCGACACACCGGAAACGGCAACAAATTCCTCGGACAGTTTTGCTTCCTCGTCGGCAAATGCCTGCGGAACGTCGCCGCCGTCCATAAGTTTGGGCATTGTTGCGCCACGCCTGTACACGATGATTTTGCCGGGGGAAAGTCCTTCTTCTTCCAAATCGTCCACGTCCACCGAGCCGTCCTCTACCGCCAAAACCCCCATAGCTATGCGATTGAGAAATTCGTGCTTGCGGTTTTTGACGGCGTTATAGGCGCGCTGAACAGGAATAAGCCTGTCCACAACGGACGCTCCCCAAAAGCAACCGGGACGTGCCAGCGAAATTTGCCGAACGAACGGGAAGGACGGACCGCCGTTATCTCCCACCGCGTAGGGAAGGGGACAGTTTACCACCAATTTGTCACCTGCAACGATTTGAAGTTTGCCTTGAGGACAGGTGGCGGTGGGTTTTTCGTACCTTTCCAGCACCAAAACCTGATTGCTTTTTGTTTGCTGCGTTACCGACGGCACAAGACTGTTGTAGCCGAAACCGCCGCCGACAGTCGCTCCGCCCGTATCGAACACTTTTACGTCCGAACCTTGCGCCTTTACGCCCCAAATTCGCTCCACTTCCTCCGCCGAATAGCACTTGGCGTGGATAATCGAGTGGCAATCGTCCAAGTTTTCCGCAACGTTGCTATCCGGATAGATTTCGAACGGAGAACACACGCAAACGGAAACGTCCGAGATGGATTCGTCCCAAACGATTTTGTAAAACGCCGTGCCGCAAACTTCGCTCCACATGACGGCTTGGGATATTAAATCCGAAAGTCGAAGTCGCTCACGAGCGGCATCCAGCACCGCCGTGGACAGTTTTGCGGCGTTTTCGTCCTTTTCGTCCGAGCCGAACGGCCTGACTACAGGACGAGGACGTACGCGATTGAGCCGAGAAATTCGCGTTTCCACAAGCGGCGCAATGCGGTTGAACACCTGTTTTTCCTGCCAGTAGTAAAATTTTTCTTCCTGCTCCACCGTGCCGCGATTGCCAACGCGACAATATTGATTGCCCATGACAAAGTTTACGTTCATTTGCCAAGCGGCTTCGTAGGGGCGACGCATTTCCTGTCGAGCGGCAAAATCGTCGGTGATGCTTTTGACGATTGCCTTTTCCGCGTCCTGTTGTTTTTGTGATTGTTTTGCCTTGTTATCGGTCATTTTTGCCTCCGTTAGTTTTGAGTTGATTCGGACTGTTCGGCGCGTCGCCTGTCTGCGTGAATTTTGCTTTGCGGCGACTTGGGAACAGCCACACTGCCGCTTTGTCGAATCTTGTTAAGGCAGTCCGAGCATAGAAAAAATTTGCTCCTAAACCCTTTGCTCGGAACAAAGTACTCGGCTATGTTTTTGCAGCCTAGTACGTCGCAGCGAACTTTTGCAGTGATTTTTTGAATTGTGTTTTGCATTTTTGCCTCCGTTTATGTTGAATTTTGAGTTGGATTTTCCGTGTTGCCGTCGCCTACCGCGTTCAAAAGTTTGATTAGCCGCAGTTTTTCCGATTGAAGCTGTTCGTCTGTCATATCCGAAACGGCAAGGTCGCCGTCCGGCAACTCCAAAAGCGCTTTTATTGCCGATACGTCCGGTGGAACTTGTTTGGTGGTTATGCGCTGTTTTACCGCGACTTTTTGCCCGTCTGTGAAAACAAATTCCTCGGTTTTTTCTCGAGATAAGTACCCTTTTGCCTTTTTTAGCAGTATTTTGACCAGCAAATCTTTGTAGTTTTGCATAAAAAATTTCCTTGAACGAACTAAATACACTTGGAGCGGAGTTCGCGACGGCGACAATCGGACAAAAGCCTGTCGATATCAGCCTGAACCGCACTTTTGCGCGGCTTGTTTTTGCAAGTCGAAAGCCCGTCGAACACGTAAGAAACGTAGTAACGCAGTTCGTCCATTGCGTGGTCGTCCCTTTTGACGGGTTTGTCGTCCTCGCCCCAGCCGTAGCCTTTTATTTCCCTAATCATGTTTGCGCAGGTGGAAAATACGTAAAGTTTGGGCGGGCCGACGAGTGGTTTGAGCATGGATTTTACCCTACTTATGCCGCTGAACAAATCTTTGTTTACCGAAGTGTCGGCAAAAATTCCGTAGTCGGCGAACAACTCGGCAACGCTTTTTTCCGCCGAAAGCGTGCGCTGTTTTGCCGCCGAATCCATAAGTACGTCGTAGCCGCCGTAACGGTTGGTT
>CAKRAM010000001.1 GCA_934294965.1 uncultured Clostridia bacterium | reverse complement strand
GCATTGAGTCGCAACAAAAACAGAGTGTGCAAAAACTGCACGCTCTTTTTTGTTTCTCCTTTGGCTCTCGCGCCCTAATCTTGCATGCAGAGGAACCGTCCGAAATAATGTAGCGCTCCGCTTTGCTTCGCTTACCACCGCTTTTGCGGTCGGACAAATCCCACATGGTTGAAACACACTTATTACAATGTCTGTTTTATTTAATACCTTTCTTCGCCGTTTCTTTACACGATTGTTTACATAACTTACTTGCCATACGGGCGCTCGGCATTGAGTCGCAACAAAAACAGAGTGTGCAAAAACTGCACGCTCTTTTTTGTTTCTCCTTTGGCTCTCGCGCCCTAAACTTGCGTGCAGAGGAACCGTCCGAAATAATGTAGCGCTCCGCTTTGCTTCGCTTACCGCCGCTTTGCGGTCGGACAAATCCCATATGTCGGTTATACCCGCCGATGGTGAGAGAAATCCCCCTGCGGTGGGATAAATCACTTCGTGATGATATCTCGCTACGCGGGGATAAGGACAGGCGGATTTGATTTCACCTGAGGAATCCGCCGAAGATTTCATCCTAATGAAGTGAGGATTGCACCATTTTTTTATCGCTACAACTCTATTGACAAATCCAATAGTCATGATACAATTGAAACAAAAGTTCGAGAAATATTCTTAAAACTATTGCCAACTATGGAGGTATGTGTTACACTATGTTTAACGATGAGTTTCTTTTAAAAACTTTGCGGGACGAAAATCAAGAAAAATTTGTTATTAGAGAAAACGTGAGCAAAGAAAACATCGAAACCAACAACGGCGTTGCAGTTCGCGATGATAAAACAAATACTTGCGCATTGTGCGTTGCTTTGAACAAGACGGTTTTTCACAATGAGAATAAACCGGAATACCATCATCCCAATTGCAAATGCACCAATGGGGAATTTGATTTGCAAAACGTCACGTTTGACTTTCCGCTTGAAAAAATAACAAATTACCTATTCGTTGACATTAACAAAAAAGCAATGATGCGTTCGATGGGCTACGTGTATGAGGATTCTATGATGTTGTACGGCACCCTACAATCTGAAATCGAGAAGAAATTTCTTGTCGGCGATTATCGCCTAAATAGATTGGATATACACGGGCAACATTTTGAAATTACCATACGATTGTACGGCAAAAGAGATCATGCAAACGATAGATTCAATTGCCACATCGGCTGTGTTGCATGGCCTCGCGGAAAAATTAAGGTTGCCACACCACTAATAAAAGATTAAGGAGAAAGCAATGAAATTTTTGGACGAAGTGAGAGTTACGTCGGACAGATACGAAAGTGAAGGCGTAAAAAAGGGCGCGATAGGCACCATTATCCTGTCCGAATTGAGAATGGACACGTTTGAAGTAGTTTTTAGCCGCAGCGACGGCAGCGACTATGCGATGATTGAAATTCACGTTAGGGATTTGGAAGACGTGAGGGACGCTGGCATAAGCGACGAAGTGATTTTGAACGACTTGCCGGGGAAAGATCCCACTTGGTGGTGTAAAGTGGAAAACGGGTACATAATGAACCTGAAAGGGGAAAAGAAAAACAAAATTCCCTACGACTACGATTCGTGATTTTTGTTTGCAGTTGCCTGCTTGCCCCACCGCTTTTGCGACTAAATTTATATATTAAAACGTACACGACGCGCCTTGGCGAACAAACGAGGTGCGTTTTTTGTGTTTATTTGCACAAAAATCAACAAATTGCGGTACAAATGTTTACACGGCGCGGTTGTAGTAGTAAAATAAGCAGTGGAAAACTGCTTTAGCGGAGGAAAACTTTATGAAAAAAGTATGGAGTGTGATTGCCACAATAGTTTCGGCGATTATGCTGACATTGGTTTTGACTGCGTGTTCGTCCTCGTCGAACGATGGCATAGAGCCGCCGAGCGGAAAATACGACGTATTGGAAAAAGATGCCGACGGCAAAATTTACAGAAGAAGCGCAAACATTTGTATGCAAGCCGACATTGACAACATCAACAGCCTTTCCCAAGCCGCTAAAAAGGCTGCAAGCGACGCGGGAGCAACGCTCGGCTTGGAAAGCAACTACTTAAGCGACGACTATGGTTACAGTTATTTGCAATTTAAGGTTGCAAACGACAAAGTTGACCAATTTGCCGAGGCTTTGAAAAAGTTAGATGCCGAAATAATTTCCGAACGCAACGCAATTGAGAATGTTACCGAGCAATACGCAAGCATCCAAGCGGAAATTGCCTCGTTGGAAAGCCAATTGGAAGACTACAAAGCAATGCAAAGCCAAGAAGGCATATCGGATAGCGCCAAAATTGCGTTGATAGAAAAAATTGCCGGTACGGAAAAAAGTCTGCGCGAAGCAAAAGACAAGTCCGGCGCGGAATTTGCAAGCGGATACACATTGTATAACGTAAGCATAAGCAACAATCATTCCGGCTCGGCTTGGGGCGTTATTATTCCGCTTGTGCTACTTTTGCAGTTGCCTGCCGCAGCGGTTGTTGCAATCGTGCTGCTTGCGGTGAATCTCGGCAAACAAAAACGCCGCGCCGACAATTTGCAAAAACAATTGGACGAACACTCCGCCGAATACCACCTGTACACAAAACAAAAAAACGGACTTTCTCATGCGAGAAGGTCCGTTTTTTTTACAAGGTAAATGCAGATTTTGCAATTTTGCCGATTATTCCTTGATAAACACAATTTTTTCGCCGTCGGAATCCACCCGCACCACGTCGCCGCGACTGATTTTGCCTTCCAGCATTTGTTCGGCAAGGGCGTCCTCCACTTTGCGTTGAATGGCACGTTTAAGCGGACGCGCGCCGTACTCCTTGTGAAAGCCTTCCTTTGCGATAAGCGAAACTGCCCTTTCGGTAAATTTCAAATCTATGATGCCCGCCAGACGTTTGTGAAGGTTTACGCAAAGCAACTTGGTGATTTGCTTGGTTTCCGCCTCGCCGAGGTAATCGAACACCACAATTTCGTCCAAGCGATTCAAAAACTCCGGACGGAAAATTTTTTTCAAAGCACGCTCCACATTGTCGTGCATGTCGGTGTAGTCCTGCTTGGCGGTAAAACCGATATTTGCCGACGTTCCCACGTCCGAAACGCCGACGTTGCTGGTCATTATGATAACGGTATTGCGGAAATCCACCGTTTTGCCGTGAGAATCGGTAAGCCTGCCTTCGTCCAAAATTTGCAACAACAAATTGAACACGTCCGGGTGCGCTTTTTCCACCTCGTCGAACAGCACCACGCTATACGGCTTTTTGTGGACTTTTTCGGTAAGGTAGCCGCTTTCGTCGTAACCGACGTATCCCGGGGGCGCGCCGATAAGTTTTGCGGTGGATTGCTTGTCCATATATTCGGACATATCCACTCGTATCACGTCGCCATCTCCGCCGAAAAGACACTCGGCAAGTGCTTTGGATAGTTCGGTTTTTCCTACGCCCGTAGGACCTACGAAAATAAAACTGCCGATGGGCCTGTTGGGATCTTTTAGCCCTGCGCGCTGACGGCGCACCGCCAAAGCAACGGCTTTGACCGCTTGTGGCTGACCGATTACGCGTTTGCCCAGTTCCTCCTCCAAATGCACCAACTTTTCCTTTTCTTCCTGCGAAAGTTCGGAAACAGGTATGCCTGTCATTTGAGAAACAACCCTACGAACGTCGCCTGCCGTCAAACTGCAATTGCGCCGTTCCAATTGTTGTTGATAATCCGCCTGCGCGTACTCCAACTCCAACTGCATTTCCTGACATTTTTCGTCTATATCTTTTATTTGCGCCGCGTCCCCGTAGGACAAAGCCACTTCCCTCCGCCTGCGCAACTCCGCAAGTTTGTTTGTGATTTCCACCAAATCCTTGGGGACGGAATACGCCGTAAGCTTAAGGTTGCTGCACGCTTCGTCCAGCACGTCAAACGCCTTGTCCGGCAGGCTTCTATCCGTTATGTACCGCACGGAAAGTTGCACCGCCGTTTTTATTGCTTCGTCCGTTATGATTACGCCGTGATGCTTTTCGTACTTATCCTTCACTCCGCGAAGAATTTGCACGGCAACTTCCGCCGACGGTTCGGCAACGTTTACAGGTTGAAAACGACGTTCCAAAGCCGGATCTTTTTCGATGTACTTGCGGTACTCCGAAGTTGTAGTTGCACCGATTATGCGCAGTTGCCCTCTTGCCAAAGCCGGTTTGAGGATTTCCGCCGCGTCCATTGCGCCGTCTGATGTTGCCCCTGCGCCAACAAGGTTGTGAATTTCGTCTATGAACAAAATAATGTTTCCGTCGGCAATGACCTGCGAAACGACGTTTTTGAGGCGTTCTTCAAAGTCGCCGCGGAAGCGAGTTCCGGCAAGCATACCGGCTATATCCAACTCCACAAGGCGCTTACCCTGAAGTTCCACGGGAACGTTGCCGTTGACGATACGCTGCGCAAGCCCTTCCACCACGGCGGTTTTGCCTACGCCCGGTTCACCAACCAAAACGGGATTGTTTTTGGTGCGGCGAGTGAGCGTTTGGATAAGCCGTTCTGTTTCCGTATCGCGCCCGATTACCGGATCCAAGTTGCCCATCATTGCGCGTTCGGTCAAATCCGTGCCGAAATCGGTTGTGCTTTGCTTGGGTACGGACTGCGTTTGCGTTTGAGCCGTCGGCGAAACATAGCCGTCGTTTGCCAAAGCCGGTTGAACATCGGAAGAGGCAGCAGGC